>CANBTK010000439.1 GCA_947372365.1 Flavipsychrobacter stenotrophus
GCGATAACTGCCATAGGCTTTAAGTGGATGGAAGTGAGCATAGAAAAAGAAGCCAGGCAGGCATAAAGTTGCGTTTGGCCCGTGGTGGCAATGTCATTGACTTAAGGAGATAAAAGTTTCGCGCAAAGGCGCAAAGCCGCAATTTACAGGTCATTCAAGATTTCAAAGGCGCAACTAAAACACAAGAAACGCTAAGTCAATGACATTGCCCGTGGTGGGCTATGCCCTGCTGCCAAACAGTAAACTGCCTATGCGCACCATATTGCTGCCAGCCTCAATAGCCGGGCCATAATCGGAACTCATGCCCATGGAGCATACCTTAAACTCGGGCTTACCGGCAAAGCAGGTTGTTGCCAGATGGCTGAAAAAAGTATGCAATTGGGTAAACTCGCGTTTCACTTGCTCCATATCATCGGTAAACGAGGCCATGCCCATAAGCCCGCAGATGCGCACATTAGCCATTACATGGGGCTGAAAATGTTGCAGAAAATCTTTTATCTCCTGCTCATCCATCCCGAATTTGGTATCCTCATTGGCAATGTACATTTGCAGCAGTACATCAATAGTGCGGTTGTTTTTTAGTGCCTGTTTATTTATTTCAGCTAGTAGGCCTGCATTGTCCACGGCATGTATGAGGTGCACGTAAGGTGCTATATATTTAACCTTGTTAGACTGCAGGTGCCCAATAAAATGCCAGCGGATATCGGTAGGCAGCAAAACTTCCTTTTCCACAAGCTCCTGCACATAATTCTCGCCAAAATCACGCTGCCCGGCATCATAAAGTGCCTGTATGTCGCTGGCTGGTTTTGTTTTTGATACAGCCACCAGGGTAACCCCCTTAGCTTTAAATTCATTAGTTAACTCACTCCACGCTTCCAGGTTTACCATTATATTGCTTATTCTTAATGCTTTATTGAATTGTTGCTTTTGTATATGTGGGCTTATCGGAAAACCGAACCCATCGCCCGTAGTACCCCGCCCTTAAAACCCGGCACGTGATGCACTTATTTGTTTTCGGTTCATTTTTTTCGGAAGGTGCCAACTGCTGACTGCCAATTGCCAACTGAAGACTGCCCACTGAGGACTGCCCACTGAGGACTGCCAACTGTTGACTGCCAATTGTTGACTGCCAATTGCCAACTGAAGACTGAAAAACTAATACTGCTCCTTTTCGTTCGGGAAATCTTTGTCCTTTATGTCTTTAATATAGCTTTTGGTAGCCGTAGTTATTTCGTCATAGAGGTTCAGGTAGCGGCGCAGGAAGCGGGGCGAAAAATTCTTGGTGATGCCCAGCATATCGTGCATTACCAGTACCTGCCCATCCACATGCATGCCAGCGCCTATGCCTATAATAGGTATTTTCAATGCCGCCGCCACCTCGCCGCCAAGTGCGGCAGGTATTTTTTCCAGTACTATTGAAAAACAGCCTGCATCTTCCAGCAACTTAGCATTGTGCATGAGTATTTCAGCCTCTTCTTCCTGCTTGGCGCGTACAGAGTAGGTGCCAAATTTATAGATAGACTGCGGGGTAAGCCCAAGGTGGCCCATAACAGGCACGCCAGCGCCCACGATACGCTTTATAGATTCGCAAACTTCTTCGCCGCCTTCCAGCTTTATGCCATGTGCGCCTGATTCCTTCATAATACGTATAGAGGAATTCAGCGCTTCCTTGCTATTGCCCTGGTACGAGCCAAATGGCAGATCCACAATAACCAGGCAACGGTCGCAGGCACGTATAACGCTCTGGGCGTGGTATATCATCTGGTCGAGCGTGATGGGCAGGGTAGTTTCATGGCCAGCCATTACGTTAGAAGCCGAATCGCCTACCAGCAGCACATCAATCCCTGCATCATCAAATATTTTCGCCATAGAAAAGTCGTATGCAGTAAGCATGCTTATCTTTTCACCATGGTCCTTCATTGACTGTAAGGTATGGGTGGTTACTCTCTTTATATCGCCGTGTATAGACATATCAATGGTTAATTGTTAATGGTTAATTGTCAATTGTGGAGTGTACGATAGTGGGTTTATATGAAAATCCCTGAGGCCTGTAACATAGATTTGTTAAAGGCGGCTTCATTAATACCGAGGGATATATTATTTTTCTTGCACCAGTAAATAATGTTCTCGGTAGCCATATTGCCTACCAGTTCATCTTCGGCCATAGGGCAGCCACCTATGCCTTTCAGTGCGCTATCGAACCTGCGGCAGCCGGCAGCATAAGCCGCCTGCATCTTTTCTTCCCAGGTTTCGTGGTTGGAGTGGAAGTGCGCGCCTATCTCTATACCCTTAAATTCGGGTACGAGGTTATTAAAGATGTACGAGATGTTATCCGGCTTTGCCACACCCACAGTATCGGACATTGCAATGGTTGTAACGCCCAATTGGGTTATTTTGCTCACCCAGTTTATGGCAATTTCGGCATTATAAGCATCGCCATAAGGGTTGCCAAACCCCATAGATATATATATAACCAGCCCTTTGCCGTTTTTTACGCATAGGTTCTGTATTTCCTCCACCTGTACCAGCGATTGGGCAATAGTCTTATTCGTATTCCGCATCTGGAAGGTCTCTGAAATAGAGAACGGGAAGCCCAGGTAGCTGATTTCGTCATAAGCCACAGCCTCTTCTGCGCCACGGGTATTGGCTATAATAGCCAGCAGTTTGGTTTGGGTGTTGCTGAGGTCCAGCTGCGGGATAACCTCCTTCGTGTCCGCTAGCTGCGGGATAGCCTTTGCCGAAACAAACGAGCCAAAATCAAGCACATCAAAGCCCACTTGCAGCAAAGAATTAAGGTAAGCTACCTTATCAGCCGTAGGAATAAAATGTTTCCAGCCCTGCATTGCATCGCGCGGGCACTCTACCATTGTAATTTGGGAAGCCATTTACAAAAATTAGTCCGTAAAGGTAAGCACAATAATGGGATGGTAGTATAGAAAAGATGGGGTAGTAGGATAGGGGGAAAGTATAATCAAGGGTATTATTATCGGGGTGTATGTATTTTAGGGAAACATCCAGTTTTTTATTCAATCATCAGGGGTATGCAGCCCACCTTTGGGAGTTAATGCGCTCCATGGATTCCTCCAATGTATAAGTGGGAGAACTACCGGATTTATATTCAGCGCTCCTTTCCCGGAGTACGTTTAGTGTAGCATCGCCGTAAAAAACATCATCTCCTGTCCCGCTGGTTTCAAGAAAGGAGAGCAATTCTATAATTTTATCTTCCCCGGCCTGGTCAATATAGCTATGTAATTTTTCCTTCGCCTTTGTATAGTTCATACATGTTTTTTTTGTCAATGTAAATTTATGTCAAATATGAATTTAAACTGCGCCGTTGCGGCCCCATCCGTAAAGGCAATGCCATTTAGTTAAGGATTTGCGTAAAAGTTATGATGCTGAAGGCATCACATATTTATAGCCAGAGGGGTATTTTCAGGTCGATGCCGAAGGTATCG
>CANBTK010000440.1 GCA_947372365.1 Flavipsychrobacter stenotrophus
AGGAAGGTAATCGTATTCTCTTTTGAAATGATAGAAAGGTACATGAGGAAAATACCAGCCAGCAATTGTTTCGCTTTGCCGTCCTTCATGTAGTTCATAAAGACATTAAGCCCCCAGAATGCGAACATAAAGCAGAGCAATTCATCGCGGCTTTTAATATTAGCAACCACCTCGGTATGTACGGGGTGAAGCGCAAAAAGCAGCGCACCTATAAACGCTATTACGGGCTTTTTGCTATCAAAGAGCTTATGCAGGAAGCTGAAAAACATAATGACACACAGCGCAAACACTACTATATTAAAGAAATGGTTTACTGCCGGGTTGCCGGGGGCAAACTGGGTTTCAATAGCAAACATCACCAGCGACAGTGGCCTATAGGTATCGTTAGGGATAACCAGGTAGCCCCTCATGTGCGGGGTAGAAAGCAGCTCGCCTATGCCGGCAAGGCCCTTGGCAACAATGGTATTTTCCTTTACCATTATTATATCGTCAAGCACATAGCCGTTTTGCAGGGTATTGAAATATAATGCAAACGTAACTATCGCCAATATTATAGATAACTTTGTTATAATACTCATCCCCCCCTTGCCTTCCTTGGTTACAGGCGTGGCAGTTTTAGGTGCCTGGGTGGCAGCGGCGGGTATATTGGATGGCTTTACCGGTTTTTGTTGTGGTTGCTTACTCATTTATTACTTTATAGGATGCTGTAAAATAAGTTATTTTCCGCTTTGTATGCAACATCCGGGGCAAAGGATAGTGATAATTTTATGGGGCCGCCCAAAACCTTATCAATCTATTAACCATTATACTTTTGAAAGTTGGCGTTTAACTTTTGAATTTATGTACCTTTGCACCCCAAAACAAGAATATCTTTACTCATATATGATTAGCCGCAGAAATATTATGGTGAAGGTGATGCAAACGCTTTATTCGCTTACTACGCTTGAAAAAACGGAGCAAGCCAATAAATTGACTGTTGCGCGCATGCTCAATGAAAAGTTAGACCAGGTGCTTGATGTTTTTACGGTTTGTGTACTCTACCCGCTACATGTAGCGCAGTATGCAGAGTCCGATTCATTGCAGCGCTCCTCACGCTACCTTCGTACAACCGAAGATATGAACGTGAACACACGCATAGCCACCAATAGCTATGTGACGAAAATACTGGCTAAGCCGTCGCTTATAGCAAAAATTAAGAATGACTCGCTGGAGCGTTACATTGACGAAACATGGATAAAGAAGCTCTATCAGCAGCTTGTTAAAAGTGACGAATACGAAAAGTACATCAACCTGCTGCAGCCTACCGAGCAACAGGATAAAGAAATTATCCAGTTTATATGGGATAAGCTGATGTTGCCGAACGAATCGCTGATGAGTACTTTTATGGATGACCTTCCGGGCTGGGAAGACAACAGCGAGCTGATTGGCATGCTGATGGATAATTTCTTTAAAAGCAGCTCAAGGGTTGACTTCCTGAAGCTCCTATCCCTGGAAAAGAAAAACTATGCACACGACCTGCTGCTGGCGGTAATAGAGAAGGAAGAGTATTGCCTGGAACTGATACAGCCTAAGCTTACTAACTGGGATAAAGAGCGCGTAGCCCTCATTGATATGCTGCTGCTGCGCATGGCTGTATGTGAATTCCTGTTTTTCCCTACTATCCCTACCAAAGTAACCATCAATGAATTTATTGATATCGCTAAACAATACAGCCTGCCTCAAAGCGGCCAGTTTGTAAATGGCGTACTTGACAACCTGCTTAAAGAACTTGAAAAAGAAGATAAAATCCGCAAGCAGGAAAGAATAGGTAAATAGGAAATCTCAAATATGAAATTCCAAATTCCAAAGAAGAGGAAATTCAAAATGGGAAATTCAAAATAGGAAAAATACGAGTAGCAGATTTAAAACATAAACTAAACTTACAAGAACAAATAACCTTTTTACAAAATGAAACGCTATCTTATTCTATCATTATTAGCCCTTGGAGCCTGCCAGGGCACTGCAAAAAAAGATGATAATGAAAAGGGTAAATTATCAACCGAAATCGTAAACAACCCGCATACTGTTGCAGGTATTGATACGGTATCGGCTGCTATGAAGCCTACAATGGATTTTAAAGATACCCTGCACCAATTTGGCACTATCCACCAAAGCGAGGTAGTAACACATGAGTTTACCTTCACCAATAACGGCAAAACGCCGTTGCTCATCTCAAGTGCATCGGCATCATGCGGCTGCACGGTACCAGAGTACCCTCATGACCCGGTGCAGCCCGGCAAAAGTGCCATTATGAAAGTTACCTTTAACTCATCGGGCAAGTCAGGCCATCAGGAAAAATCAGTAACGATACACACAAACACTGTAAGGAGCATACACATGCTTTATATAAAAGGAGAAGTTATTGCCCCTAAAAACAGCAACGAACTGCCTACAGAGTAATTTATTTTTTAATTTTTTCAAGCAACAAAACGCAATTTAATATGAATGCAATAATGTTACAGGCGGGCGGTGCGCCAGGCGGCGGTGCCCTACAGATAGTGCTGATAGGCGGCATGTTTGTGGTAATGTATTTCTTTATGATACGCCCTCAGCAACAAAAGGCTAAAGAGCAAAAGAAATTTGCTGAAAGCATGGCAGCTGGCGAATATATCATCACTACTGCTGGTATTCACGGCACCATAAACAGGGTTTATGAAGATGGCACTATGCAGATAGAAGTTGGCAAGGGCCTGTTCATTAAAATAGAACGCTCTGCTATTTCTATGGAGCTTACTGCTGCGTACAAAAAGAAGCAGGATGCTGGCTCAACTACAGCCGTAGCTACTGCCAAGTAAGCACGTACAATTTTTCCTTTTATATTTTTATATACCGGCCCCCAAAGGGCCGGTTATTTGATTTTAGCACGTTTGTATCCTTTGGCCGGTTCATTTTCCCGAACTATGCCTGATTGATGTACTGGACAATGAGGTACAGCCGGTAAAGATATTCAGGACTATTGAATCGGTAGCAATGTTGCAGCTGATGTTGCTGCAACAGCCAAAGTGAGGGCCGTCATTATTACTTTCGCTTGCCATTCGCAGGTTTTGCGGCTCGCATAAAAGAAAAATGACGGCCCGATATAGTGTACTTTATTTCGCCAATGCCACCTACTCCTTTACAAAAGGCATTACCACTGCCCCTTTCCCCGAAATGAGCCGGATAAAGTAATTGCCAGCAGGCAACCCACCATTTAACTGAATTGCCTTATTCACTACCCCACCCGCTGGGCTTGCTTCGCCTGTGTACACTAGCTTAGCGGTGACATCCCTCACCTCTATTGCCATAGCATCATCGCTGTTTACATGGCCGCTCAATGTGAAAGTGCCTGCATTCGGGTTAGGGAAAACAGAGAATGTTCCGCTCAGCGTTTGTATATCATGCACGCCCAGGTAATCGGCATAAATCACGATGCTAT
>CANBTK010000441.1 GCA_947372365.1 Flavipsychrobacter stenotrophus
ATTTCATATTTTGCTGTTGTGGGTAAGTCTTCCAGTATAAAGCCAATCAGCCTATAGTTGAGCTTGCCGCCCTCGCCGGGGAAAGTTTGTGCAAGTAGGGTATGTGTAGCCAATAGCAGCAGGAGTGTTAAGCCCCTGCTTATAAATCCCTGCCTTTGTGTTGCCATATCAGAATTATAGGAATGATGAAGGTAGTAATTATTTTGCGGGCTGTAAAACTGCACGCCTTGCACGCCAAAGCAATGGTGCTAGGCATCTGCATTTTTTTTATTATTTTTGTAAAGGTGTTTATGCGTACTTATTGCCACTACTATCCGAAAACAATCCTATACTGCTAGTAATGAATAATTTATTCCGAAGCATTTCTAAAAACAGGCTCAAAGTAATTATTGTGGGCACGGCCTGTATTGCATTGGGCATTGCCGCCTGCAACAATTCGGCACCAACAACTGAAACAAAAAACATAACAGCAAAAGATACCCTGGTGTTTCACCCGCCCGATACGGCAACCATACCGCACGACGATATGGGCAATATGATAAGGTATGGCCGCGACCTGGTGGTTAATACAGCTTACTACCTGGGGCCTAACGGCACAGTTGGCAAGTACCTGGGCAACAAGATGAACTGCGCCAACTGCCACCTTGATGCCGGCACACGCCCTTTTGGCTATAACTTTTTCAGTACCCATGCGCGCTACCCGCAGTACCGGGGGCGCGAAAACAAGATACTTACGGTATCGGACCGTATCAACAATTGTATAGAGCGCCCGCACAACGGTACGCCAATGCCGCTGGACAGTAAGGAGCTTATTGCTATGGCATCGTACATAAAATGGGTGGGGACTAACGCACCGGTTGGCGGCCACGTGAGGGGCGATGAAGGCATGGAGCTGGAATATATAAACAGGCCTGCCGACCCTAATAAAGGCGCTGTTATTTTCGCAGAAAATTGCGCCTCGTGCCATGGCAAAAATGGCGAGGGCATTATGAAGCCTGACTCTTCTACTTATATTTACCCACCGCTTTGGGGCCCCCTGTCTTACCAGAAAGGCTCGAGCCCGCACAGGGTGCTTAAAGTGGCCCGCTTTATTAAAGCCAATATGCCTAACCTGAAAGCCACCTGGCAAAAGCCAGTGCTTACCGATGAGCAGTGTATTGATGTTGCCGCATTTGTTAACGATGACCGTATACACCCAAGGCCAGAGAAGCGGAACAGGGAAGTACCTGACTACCCGCAGCTAAAAGTAAAACCAATTGACTATGGCACCGGCCCATACCTGGATACCTTCACGGCTATCCAGCACAAATTTGGCCCGTACAAGCCTATCATTGATTACCACAAAGCACATAATTTACCAGTAGTTTTTTAGCATACTTAAATTTTCACACACAATAAAAGCGCATGAAATACTTACCAATTCCATCAAAATTGTACGAACAGAACAGGCAGCGTTTTATAAAAAAGATGAAGCCTAATTCAGTTGCAATTTTTCCTTGCAGCCCGGTTTTCCCAAAGAGCGGCGACGGCACCTATGGCTATAAGCCTGATGCCGATGTTTTATGGCTGAGCGGCATAGTGCAGGAGAAAACTATTGTAATCCTTTACCCAGATAACCCAGATAAAAACGCCCGCGAAGTACTGGTGCTGCTGAAGCCTAATGAGCTGCTTGAAAAATGGGTTGGGCATAAATTCCGCAAAGACGAAGCAACTGCCATATCGGGCATTAAGAATGTACAATGGCTCGATGGCTTTGACACTATGCTGCAGGTGATGATGAACAGTGCCGATACGGTGTACCTGAATACCAATGAGCATAACAGGCTGGATACTGAACTGCCCCGCACCGATTTGTTATTTGTGCAGGAGGTAATGAAGAAATTCCCGCTGCACCATTACGACCGTGCTGCCCGTATAATGAAGGAAGTGCGCTGCATAAAAACCAAGGAAGAAATAGAAGTAACCAAAGAAGCTGTTGATATTACCCACAAGGCGCTGAACCGTGTATTACAGTTCATAAAGCCGGGTGTTATGGAACACGAAATTGAGGCTGAAATTACGCACGAATTCCTGCGCAACAGGGCTACTGGCCACGCTTACGGCTGCATCATAGCATCGGGCGACAGGGCACGTACGCTGCACTACGAAGAAAATAATGCTGAATGCAAAGACGGCGAACTGATACTTATGGACTTTGGCGCAGAGTATGGCAACTATAATGCCGACCTTACCCGCACTGTGCCTGTTAACGGTAAATTCACCAAGCGCCAGAAGGAAGTTTATAATGCATGCCTGGCAGTGCATAACCACGGCAAGAAAATACTGAAGCCGGGCATCCTGTTCCCCGATTATGTGAAGAGCATTAATGAGGAAATGGAAAAGCAACTGCTGAAAATAGGCCTTATTACCAAAGCTGATGTTAAGAACCAGGACCCTGAAAACCCAGCGTTCCGAAAATACTTCTACCATGGCGTGAGCCACCACCTGGGCCTTGTAGTACATGATGTAGGCTCTTATACCGAAGAGGTAAAAGAGGGCATGCTGTTTACAATAGAGCCGGGCATTTACATTGAGGAAGAACAGATGGGCATCCGTATAGAAAACAACATCTGGATTACTAAAAACGGCAACGAGGATTTGTTCAAAAACATACCTATAACCGTTGAAGAGATAGAAGCAGCAATGAAGCACAAATAGTTGCTGTATATTATAAAACGAAGCACCCACGGCCTGCCGTGGGTGCTTCGTTTTATATGCATGCTTAATGCCTGCAACGGCGGGGAGGCTTACAGGAGGCCCGCACCGCTATTTTTATGCTTTAGTACGAGCGCTTCGAAACAGAAAATCAGTTCTTCGGCAATGTTGGTATTGTAGTCGCCCACCCTTTCTATCCTCCTTATGGTAGATGCAAGGTCTATCAGCGATTTAGTTTTATCGGTATGCTGCTTTATTTCTTCAACAATAATATCCAGGTCTTTTTTGTGCAGGTTATTAAGTTCAATATCCATTTCAAAAACACTGTGCGCAGAATCGGGGTTACCAGATACCAGCGCTACAATATTCTCATCAATCATTTCATTAACTATATCAAACATCCTGTCCAGGTTCAGGCTTTGCAGCAAGCTGCCGCTGTATTCCTCTTCAAGGTCCAGTACATTATATGCGATGTTCTTCGCATAGTCGCCCATCCTTTCCAGGTGCGAGTTTATTTTGAAAAAGGCGAAAACCATCCTCATATCGGTAGCTACCGGGTTGTAAAGGGCCACAATATTTTCGCACAATTTATCAATCTGCAGCTCCATGGCATTGACACGCCTTTCGGTGTGCAGCACTTCATTAGCCATGCTGTGGTCAAATTCAAGTAATGCTATTCTGCTCCTGTTGAGCTGGTTTTTTACTAATACTGCCATTTCCTGCAGGTCTGATTTCAAATCCTTCAGGACTTGC
>CANBTK010000442.1 GCA_947372365.1 Flavipsychrobacter stenotrophus
TGTTTGCACTGAGCAAGCGCGTTATAAAGCTGTCATCTACTGTAAACAAACTAACCACCGAACTGGAACATTACCTGCAACTATCGGCCGATGCCATTGAAGCCCGTAACCTGGGTGGGGCACTGGCTAACGAGCAGTTTGTAATGACCAACACTAATAACCTTGCCCTTATGCTGAATGAGCTGCTGAGCAACCTTATGCAGATGCAGCAGGATGGCCCTCCGGGCAGCGGCAGTTGCAGCAAGCCGGGTGGCAAAAAACCAAAGCCAGGCCCTGGCCAGCAGCTTTCTGACATTATTACCGAGCAAGAATCGCTGGGCAACGCGATGGGCCAGATGAAAAAAGGCAATAAGCCGGGCAGCAAGCCGGGTGATAAACCCGGTGACAAGCCTGGCGATAAACCCGGCAACAAACCCGGAGACAAGCCAGGTGGCGATAAGGCTGGCAAAAAGCCGGGAGATGGCAAAGGCGACGGCAAGGGGGATGGTAAAGGTGGCGGAAGCAATGGTGGCAGCGGCGAAAGCGAAGGCGAGAACAACGAATATGGCGATGCAGAACAGCTTGCCCGCCTGGCTGAACAACAGGCCTCTATACGCAGGAAAATACAAGAACTTGCCAGCCTGCTGAACAGCAAGGGCATGAACGGCAATAGCAAGGAGCTGAGGGAACTGGAACAGAAGATGGACAAGAACGAAACTGACCTCGTAAACCGCAGGTTCAGCGCTGAAATGATGCTGAGGCAAAAGGAAATACTGAGCCGCCTGCTGCAGTCCGAAAAGACACTGCGTGAACAGGAACAAGATGATAAACGCAGCTCTAAATCGGCAGAGGAAATTAGCAGGCCAATACCGGCACAACTACAGAAGTATATTACAGACCAAAAACAATTGCTGGAGCTTTACAAGACAGTGCCCCCGCAGTTGAAGCCGTACTACAAGAATATGGTGGAAGAGTACTTCCATATTATAGGCAATAAATAACGCCTGATGATGTAACGGCGATAGTTTTTTCAAAATCCCGGTAGCTATGTGCTTCCGGGATTTTTTTTATGCTGAGGTTTAGCCCCCTACCTACCCATATAAAACTGGCACGGTTTTTATGGTAATTAACAATAATGCAGTGGTTCCCGGCACAATAAAAACGGGGAATTATTGTTTACCTATTATAAACCTTCTAAAACCCATTCTTATGTTTACCAGGACATTCTCCTATGAGGCTAGCCTTTCTAAAGAAGCCCTCAAAAGCCGCCTTGTCGGCAACCACGTTACTATCCACGGCCTCGACTTTGAAGTAATGGAGAAAAATGAATCGCTCAGGATAATACCACATGCCGAGCAGATAGAGGATATAAAAACACTGCCGATAACATTCGTGGAAATCAGCGAAAACAATGGCAAGGCCAAAGTAAAAATCAAATCAAGGATGCGGAAGATGGATGCCGGTGGCCCCATGCTTATAATGATTCTTTGCACGCTGCTGCTTGTAGCTTCAGGTGTGCTGTTACTGCTTCAGGAACAACTGTTCGGCGGGCTATTGCTGGGCGCAAGCCTGCTTACCTACATTACGTTCAGGCTTCGGCTGGAACTCAGTTATTTCGACTATGTGCGCAAAGTACGGTCACATGTACTCAATGCAGCCAACTAGCCACAGGCAAGCAAACAGCACAACACCCGAGGATCCCTAATGCGATGGGCAACCCAACTGTGCATATTTAATCCCTTACCGCTTCAAAAAAAAATATTAACCTAGAGTAAATAGTTATACCAAAAAAATCGCACATTACAAAATATTTTTTCAACTATAATTTTATATCACCAAACATTTGAATTGCAGCAAATAATTATTACCTTTCATGTAAATTGCTTACTAACCATAAAAAATCTTAGTGTATGTTCAGCAGGTCACATTCATACCAATCTGCACTCTCGAGGGAAGTATTAGCGAAACGGCTGATTGGTAGCCACGTAAAAATTCACAACCTTGACTTTGAGGTTACCGATGATAACCTAAGCTTGGCAATAATACCTCATGCCGAGCAGATTGAAGAAATAAAAACACTGCCTATAACTACTGTAACCCTTACCGAAAACGGCAATGGCACGAAAGTGGGTATAAAGTCAGAAATGCGGAAGCTAGACCAGGGTGGCCCCATGCTGATGATAATACTTATTATACTGCTATTGGTAACAGGTGGCATACTGTTCTTCGCATTTCCTAAAGAACACCTGGCGTCATTCATAGTGCTGGGTATAGGGCTTGCGGTTTTCGCGCTATTCTGGATAAGGCTGGAAACAGGCTATTTTGACTATGTGCGCAAGATAAGGGACTATGTTAAAAACACTGAAAAGCAGTAAGGGCTATCAATTCATATACATCTTCAGGCTATCCAGCGGCACCTCGCCATTAAATGACTTAAGCAGTTTTCGCTCGCGGCTGTAAATATTGATTTGCGGCAATGAGCCATATTGGAATATTTCTTTAATAAATTCTGCACTATCCAGGCCAACCGTCATTGTGGGGTAGAAATCGCGGGTTTTGTGGTTTCTTACAAAATCAGGCAGGTACGTTTTCATGTTGGGGTTGGCCACCAGGAACAACCTTGAATTGTTAAACTCGCCTATGTTTTTCTTGAGTATCTCCGTCTCGTCTTCGCAATGGCCACAGGTAGGGTTAAACATCATCATAATAAGGGTTCCGGCATTGTCAATGTCGGCATCTGTAATAACCCTGGTCACTGAAGCGTAGCCCAACTTCTTTACATTCTTCTTGTTTACTTTTTTCAGGTCACGCCCCTCATATTCCTTAGCCAGCGTATCCAGCGTTACCAGCTTAAACTTTGGCATTGGTGCGCCAATTTCGTGGTAGTCAATGGGTAAAATCTTTTCCTTAGGCAGGTTAGGAGCGCCATTTGGCTGTTGCTGGGCGTTTGCGTTAATCGTTCCAAACAGGAGGGCTGTAACAAGTATATTGCGTAACATAGGGTGCTAATTTAGGTAAAAGCATGTAAATAAAAATATAAAAAGCTAGTGGCCCGGTTCAATTTGAGCCCCCTGCCCTGCCGCAGCCTAGTTCATATAAGGTTTCAGGCTATCAATAGGCGTATCACCGCTGAATGTTTTTATCAGCTTCCTCTGGCCATTGTAGATATTTATCTGTGGCAATGGCTGATACAGGAAGGTTTCTTTAATAAAATCGGAATCATCCAGCCCGACCGAAAGTTGCGGGTATTGCATGGTGTTCAGCTTTTTCATGAACATTGGCAGGTATTCTTTAAACTTAGGGTTGGTCATCAATACCAGCTTACCTTCCTTAAATAGGCCAATATTTTTTTCCAGCAGCCCTGTTTCATTTTCGCAATGCTCGCATGTGGGGCTGAACATCATTACAAAGAGGTTGCCTTTGTTGGTAAAATTATTGCTGGTAACGGTGGCCACTACCGTTGTT
>CANBTK010000443.1 GCA_947372365.1 Flavipsychrobacter stenotrophus
GTTGTCAGTTGGGTTAAAACTTCTTTGAAATTACAGCATGAATTAAATACGTAAATATTTTCTGTATTGTGCCTTTGATATTCTAAAATGTAGTCGTCTATAGATTTTACTATTTCGTTGAAATCAAATTTTGTAAAGATAAATATGTACGGTTTCCATTTTTGAATTACGTTTAAAAGAACATTAATTGCATGATCACTTGTGCTATAGTGAGTGTTGCTATTTATGTCGAATCGCAAATCAAGGTAAATATGTTTCTTAAATTCTAAAATTAAGGAATTTAAGTTATCTATATCGATGTGGCTTGACTTGAATTGAAAATCACTATCGGTAAATACCTGTCTCATAAACCTACTCTTCCCCGAATTATTACTACCAATCAGGATATTGATTTTAGATAAATTGTCCAGGCTTTCAAGTTTGTCCTTGCCATCTGTAAATTCATAGCTTTCAAAAGTCTTTTTGTCGTATTTAATGGAGGTGTACATGGGTAATAATGGTTATTGGTAGTAATTTAGCAATTAATAGCGGTAAAAATATCGCAATTAATCAATAAACATTATGCGTGTGGATAAATACCCAGTTTATGCTAGTAGAGGCGCAATGCTTGCGCCTCAGCAATAGGAAGGGCATAACATTGGCCTATGAAATCGGGAGGCGCAAGCATTGCGCCTCTACGGTTATTATTCTTCCTTACCAACTCACATGCTTATCAATAAACTGGATGAGCTGATCAGCCATGGCCATTTGTTCTTTGCGCTTGGGGTGTTTGTTGGTGTTGTTGTAGGGGAAAAAGCAGGTATGCATGTTATCGTCGTGCAGCGATGCTACTGCCTTTTCGATGTAGCCCGGCCATGGGGAGCCTGGTTTTGTGGCATCCATGCTGCCTAGTGCGCATATAATGGCTGCTGAGGGGTATTTGAGCCTTATCTCCTTAAAGAAGTTTTTGTAGGCCTGGATGATGTATTTTTCATCGGGTGGGTAAACGCCAAACCGGGCTTTAAACTGAGGATGGCCTTTTTTAGTTACCAGCCATGAATCGTTTTGCCCCAGATTGATGACTACTACATTAGGCATATGCCAGGAGAAATTCCACTTATTTATAGAATCTTCCTCATCCAGCCTGTCATACATTTCCGGCATAATTATCGGAAACCAGCTGAGCATTAACCCGATGCCACTTTTGGCAATGCAGGTGTAGTCTGCTTTATAATGCCTTGCTGTTATGGCCGCATAAGAGTAATAGTTATTGGTATAGCGGGGTGCATTAGAGTCACCTACCGTATCGTCAACACTATAACCTACAGTGATGGAGTTGCCGTAAAACTCGATTTTTTTATCAGGTTTGTTGGGTGGCAGCAGCGTAGCGCCCGGGTTCATTGTAAAGCTATAAAATGCAGTCCTGCCTGTCCGGCTTTCTGTGAGTTTGTATAACTGCGCATGATGGCTGCCACTATGCAGGTTACTGGCTATGGTATAGGTTTTTCTAACGGTATCGGGCCTTATGGTAACGGGTGCTTCACCATCTACAATTGCGTAGTAATAATTATCCCCTTTTTCATCTTTGAGCGAAACTGAGATATCTGTACCTTCAAAGTTAACTTCCACTGATGTGCCCGGCCAGGATAAATATACTGCGGAATCAACTATTTTACACCTGCCCCTGTACCGCAGTGCTGAGTCGTTGTAGCTTACTTTTAATGGTAGCTGCGCTGTGCATGAGCTGCATAGCCAAAGGATGAAGAATGCTGGCATTAACCAGCCTGGCAGGCCGTTTGTTAACCCTGCGGTATGTAATAAAGTGCGTTGTTTGCCCATTTTGGTAGCGGTGGCTATGCCCCGAATTGCTTGAGGTGGTGGTCAATGTGCCTGTACATAAGCATATCCCAGTCCCGCGCAGCCATTTTGCCAAAGAAAGGATGGGTGCGCTCGGTGAATGCGGAAGCAGGCTCTTTGGTAAACCGGGCCAGCGCCTGCAGCAGGTTTTGCTTTTCTTTTTCCAGCACACGGCTGTCGGTAATAACAAAATTAGGCGCTGTGGGCAGGCTCTTCCTGAATGGTTTTTCGCTCCAGATTGTTTTTTTTGCCAGCCCCCCAAACAAGTAGCTTGCAATATTGCGTTTCACGGGTTCGTTGCTCATCGCAGCTTCTACCCCCACAACGCAGTGTGCCAGCATCTGGGCTACGTCCATTTTGCCCCAAAGGCGCTGGGTATCTGGCTTTAATGAGCTTATCCTGTTGGTAAGTTCCTGCATGGTGGCAGCTTCATGAATGCTAGGCATCGGGATATTATTATTTGCCCAAACTTACAAAAAAATATCCTGCGTATTTTAGCGTTAACCCATTTTCGTAGTTCAAACGCAATACAACTAATAAACCCGAAGGGTTGATATTATTGTAGTAAATAGGCGGATACAGGGCAAAACCCCGTAGGGGTGAAATATGTTTTCAAGCTATTTTATGTCAATTCAATATAAAAATGCGGTATAAATATGATGTTCAACCCATTCCGGGTTGATGCTGTAATATTCATATACCGTGGGTTTTAACCCACGGCTATTCATATTTAAGCCCTTCGGGCTATCCCAATTTCCGATAATCAAATGTTATTATGCCACCCCTCCGGGGTTTTACCTAAACTTTTACAAGATATGCTACAGCAATATCATCCCTTCGGGATTTCCATGCCGATAGTTACATTTTTAATGGGTTTGCGTTAACCCATTTCCTGTTGTGCTAACCGGGTTGCTTCTATATTCTGTAGCAGGTTATTGGCTGCCTGTTCTATTAAACTTAGTGTTGCGGGGTCTGCTACTTCGCCGGCGGCATTCATTTTGGAGCGTATATAGGGCAGTATCAGCGCGCAATCATCTGGTAATACCGAAGAGATAACCCTTAGTGTGAGCAGCAGGGCAGCATGGGCTTTGTCGCCCCCGGTAGCTGCGGTTATCAGTGCAACCGGCTTGCTAACAAAATCGCCCGATGTTACAGTCCAGTCCAGCGCATTTTTGAGTGAGCCGGGCACCCCAAAAGCATATTCAGGCGAGCATATCAGCACCCCGTCAGCTTTGCGAATCAGTTCGCGGAAGGCAACAACTTCTTTTGCCGGGTTAGGGTTGTCATCGAAGTGGGGCAGTGTGCCTAACCCCTCAAACGCCACAATATTGGCTTTATCTTTTATGAAATCAAAAGCTGCTTTAATTACTGCGTCGTTGGATGAATTAGCCCTCAGGCTACCAGAAATAGTTAAGATGGTTGGCTTCATGGTACAAAAGTGGCGCTAAAATTAGGCAACATTATCGATGCAAAAAGGTTAAAATGGCCGCCCTGTTTAATACTGCTCAACGCCTTTTTTACCCATTTCCACAGTTTTCCAAATAGAGCCTACGTTGTACAGCAGCAAAAAGTTATCGGCGGGGCGTTTAAGCACCAGTTCGTAATTG
>CANBTK010000444.1 GCA_947372365.1 Flavipsychrobacter stenotrophus
AGGCTACCATGAAAATGAGGCCTATGTACGCAATGTAAGAATACCTGTCCGCCATAAGTGCGGCACCTACTGAAATGAACTGCAAGACAAAAATGAGGTTAGCCAGCAGGAAGCCCAGCCCGAAGCCCACCACCCTGAAGTAGGCCTTGTTCCACCGGTAAGTAACATAGAGCGGTACGGCCAGTACGGCAATGGCTATGAATGGCGAGGCATAAAAAATGGGGTTCAGTGTGCCCGGTTCATTGGGCGTTTCTATATTGATGATTCGGAAAGGGTAGGGGTAGAAAGTAGAAAGGTAGGATGGGTTAAAGAACTTGGATATGTACATTACAAAACCGTAGGAGGCGTACATAAACCGCTCGGCTATAGTAAGCACACCGAAGTCCGCCACTGCGCCCGATTTTTTCTGCCAGTAAAACGCCAGCAAGCCAAAGAATAGGGAGGTGCCAAAGAACAGGATTTTTTCAATTACCATTTTTTTATTCAGCTCCCTGCTGAAAAGGAAATCAAGGCACACCAGCGACAGCGGGAAAACCACAGCCATAGGCTTGGAAAGGCAGGATGCTACAAAAAGTAAGTAGGCCACCCAGTACCATTTCATTTTCCCACTTTCTGTATACCGCATATACATGATGAGGGCAGCCAGGTAAAACATGCCATACAGTACGTCTTTACGCTCCGCTATCCAGGCTACAGACTCTACGTGCATGGGGTGTATGCCGAACCATAGCCCTCCAATGCCAGCTATCAGCAGGCCTACCTGTTCATCCATCTTAAGCCTGCGGCATACCTGCAATAACAGCATAAAGACGAGGGCTGCATTGGTAATGTGTATGAGGATGTTGGTCAGGTAGTAGGTGGTAGGGTTGAGCTGGGCAAAAAAGTAGTTGATGGCCAGCGACAGCATACAGAACGGGTGGTAGTTGCTGCTCTTATAAAAATCTTCGGTGAAAATCAGTTTCAGGTTATGCCAGTTAAGGCCCTGTATGTAGGTATTGTGCGTTACATAATAGTCATCATCCCAGTTGGTGAACTGGTTGTGCAAGGTATAGTTGAAGCAAATAAAGATAAATACGCAGATTGCGGATAGTATAACAACTTTATTATTTAAGAGGGATTTTATCATACGGGTATCATGAAAAGTTTACTGGCTATAAAGATAGATTTATATGTTAACCACTCCGAAAAAAATGCAAAGCTAAAATAGATTATTTTTTATTAACCGGGTATTACAACAAGGGGAGGGTAGCTCGCTTGTTGATTTATTTTTTTTCTAGTAAGCTGCCGGCTGGTGAAGTAAATGCCAAAGAAATAGCCCGCAATTTAAAATATAAAATTAAATTTGAGGAGTTATCAATACCGATATTCAATGCCCGGCGAACAGAATACCGATGCTGCAATTATGGAAGAAAGCGAAAACGCGCCTAAGGTTGACACCTGGGCTGTTGCCTGGAAATGGGCACCCTGGGTAATATTGTCTATTACGGCCATATTGTATTTTAAAGCTTTTTCGAACGGCTTTACCAATTTCGACGATGACTTTTATATTCTTAAAAACCCATACCTGAAGGATTTTAGCCTTAAGGGCGTGCAGGCTATTTTTACTTCGTTTTATGCGGGCAACTACCACCCCTTAACTACGCTCAGCTACCTTATAGAATATAAGTTTTATGGCGAGCAGCCCATGGTGTACCATGTGGTAAATGTGCTGCTGCACCTGCTCAATACCTTTATTGCTTATAAACTGGCTTTTAAGCTGAGCGGGAGGAATGTTACTGCCATTGTTGTAGCCTTGCTTTTCGGCATACACCCCATGCACGTAGAGTCGGTGGCATGGGTTTCGGAACGGAAGGATGTGCTTTATGGCGCATTTTACCTGCTTGCAGCATTGGTTTATACCCAGGCTATCGAAACTAAGCTTGATATGAAAGCCTATGCAGCAGTGATGGCGTTGTTTATTGCTTCGCTATTGTCAAAACCGGCAGCGGTTACATTGCCCGTACTGCTATTGGCGATTGACTGGTACAAGGGCAGGATAATAGATAAGAAGGCAATTGTGGAAAAAGTGCCGTTTTTCATTCTGGCTATCGTTTTTGGTATTATTAATATTATGGCACAGCGCGAAGGTGGCGCCATCACAGAGTTAACTTTCGGTTTTATTAACCGGGTTTTCCTTATTGCATCAGCACCTGTGTTTTATATTGTGCGGGCTATTGCTCCATTCCACTTGTCGGCGTTGCACAGTTATCCCGATGTGCATGATGGTTTTTTGCCATTCATATATTATTTGCCGCTTCCCTTCCTGCTTGTCGTAGGCCTTTGTATCTGGAAGTGGGGTGGTGCGTCTAAAAAAGAGATGGTTTTTGGCTTTACCTTCTTTTTTATTACAGTTTCCGTAATGCTTCAGGTGATATCGGTAGGCGTGGCGCTTACGTCTGAGCGTTATACCTATATACCATACATAGGGCTTTTTTTTATTGTGGGCCAGCTTATAGCAGTAACCATTAATGGCAAGCAGGGGCGTATAGCGGGCGGTTTATTGTTGTTATTTACCTGCCTGTTTTGCCTGCAAACCTGGGTACGTATTGATGTGTGGAAAGATAGCGATAGCATACTCACAGATGTAATTGAAAATAATGCCGATATTGCCGATTGCTCTTACTACTACTGGTTGCGTGGCAACGTAAGGACCAATGCCGGTAACCTGGCCGGTGGCATACAGGATTTTACCAACGCTATCAACCAGAGGCCGGATTATGCCGAGGCATATGGTAACCGTGCAGCAGCGTATTCGCAAAGGGGCGATGTTAAAGCCGCCATTTTTGATTTCAGCAAAGCGATTACCCTCAACCCTGCCGACCCACGCCCATTTTATAACCGGGCGGCAATGAAAGCTACTTCCGGCGACCTTACCGGCGCATTTGAAGATTACAGCGCTTTCCTGGTGAGGGTGCCCCGCAATAGCCGGGCATATGTTGACAGGGGCATGGTTAGGTTTACCCTGAAGGACTCGGTTGGTGCATGTGAAGACTGGAAAAAGGCTGCCGGCCTGGGCGACGAAACGGCAATGCCTATGCTGCAGCAGTACTGCAAATAACCTGGTTATTTTCTGGTAATGAATTACACGCCACCCTTGTGGCATGTTGAAATGAACTAATTTTACAAAAACACACAAGTATGAAACAGCAGAACTATTCGAACCACAGGATGCTAGTGCCCGGTTTTCATGTTGTACTGAGCCTGATTATATTGTCAGTTTGTGTTATGTCGGTTGTGAGCCTTGTGCAGGTAATAGACAAGGAGCAGTGGCTGAGGGGTGGCGTAATACCCGTTGTTACTTCGTTTGCTATGCTGGGTATGTACTGGTACATCCGTAGTTTCCCTACCAAGGTGCAAGACCGGGCAATACGCGCAGAGGAAAACCTAAGGCATTTTATAATGA
>CANBTK010000445.1 GCA_947372365.1 Flavipsychrobacter stenotrophus
AACGCCACACAATTGCAATCAGTCTGTTCAATGAGTGTTGAACCGCCCGATGATATATCAGTCCCCGCAATTAAGTTAGCCGCAACCGGGCCTCCATGGGGTGTATTTATAGTGGCGGTACCTAATAGAATGGTACAGCCGTTATCAACTACCTGTATATCAAACGTAGCTCCTATGCCCCCTGTAACTACAGTAAAGGGGGTTAAAGGATTCCAGGGACATGCAGGGCATGTCCTGTACTGGGCAGATGCACCAGGATAAAGATTGTAAACGTGGAGCGTTGCAGGATACGATGGACCTGCCCCTGTACAATAAAAAAGATTCTGTAAAAACGTTGTTGACCAAATCCTTCTTATCATATTATTACCTGCATCGGCAAATGTAAATTCCCCGTTGCCGACAATGTGAAAAGTGGTTACATTGTTCATTGTTGCGCCAACTGCGTCAACACAATTCACTGCGGCGCCTGATGCCCCTCCAGGAGTTCCTGCGTAATCGCTTACAACGCCGGCTCCTGTACTGTTGCAAACCACTATCCCGTTATTATTATTAATGTAGAGGTTACCATCATGGCCAACCCGAATGTAACTTGGATTATCTAAATATGTAACTGCCGGGGCTGACCCTGCAAAGTAGCTTCCGCCAGTTCCATTTCCAGCCACTGTCGACATGTTAAGTGTAGACATATCAACCATAATTACTCTTTTATGGGTGCCTAACTCAGTAAAATACATGTTGTAGGTAATTGGAGAAAAAGTTAAACCCGAAACATTGTCAAGATTTACCGTATTAGGAAGAACACCAGTTCCGCCTGTATAATAAGTGACACCGTAGCCCGCTGCTCCCGGTATTAAACCAGCAAACACAGTAATTACAGGTGTACCTGTAGCAGAGAGATCGATTTTCCTAATTAAATTATTGCCCTTATCGGCTATATACAAATTGTCAAGATTGTCAAAAGCAATTCCTACTGGGTTGTTCAAATAGGCTCCGGCAATTGGCTCGCTTGTAGTAGTGGGTGTTCCGGGAGTACCCTGGCCAACTATACTGGATATATCACCAGTAGTTAAATCAATTTTGCATGCCCTATGAGTTGCTACATCGGTGAAATAAATATTAAAATTGTAGTACTCAATTGCAGTTGGTGCCTTTAGGTTGCAACTGGAAGGTCCAGTATAGCCCGACATTCCTACATATGGGCCATCAGATGCTACACCTAAATTTCCTGCAATAACAGTTATTACACCTGCTAGGTTTCGTTTACAAACAATATGGTTTACAGGGTCTGTATAATATACATCCGTACCCACTTTAACTATACCTCCTGCCGACGATGGCAATGCCGCGGGCAGATACCCACTTGTTAACTGTTGTACCTCTACGATATACTTGTCTATTGCATAAGTTCGCATACCCATGCAACACACCAGCGCAACAAACAATAAAACTATTTTCTTTCTCATAAAATTTCTTTTAAAAATGAATGTTTAAAAAGTAATTCAATACGGCCACATACCTTACACACAGGCACAAAGCGGTAGCTACACCACACCTGCGGAGCACAAATACTAATGGCGCTCTTTAGCGCCATGTTCCTAAACTGTCGGGGATAAAAGGAGTTTTGATTTTCTTGCCAATCCGGGTAAATTTTATGGGTGAAAAATGAATGTTGCTAAGCCTGAATTTTAAAACTGTGGCTTATTCATTCAAATATAGCACCCGCAGCAGCCCGGGCACTGCAGTATCCTGCGAAAGTGCCGTTTCGTCCTGTGAAATATGGTTGTTGTCCTATGAAAATAAATAATGAAATAGATAGGAAATTAAATATCTGCTTTTGATATCTTATTAAATATCAACAGGAAATCGTCGCGGTAGTTTTTTGAAACAGGTATTTCCAAACCTGTAGTTAGTATCACGCAGCCCTCTACCGTATAGCGCCTGATGCGGTTTGTATTCACCATAAAAGAGCGGTTAATCTGAAAGAAGCCATTTTTGTCGAGTACTGGCTTAAACTTATTGAGCGCGTATGAACTAATTATCTCGCCATCGCCCGTAACTACCCTGGTACAACCATTTACTGCCTCCAGGTACACGATATCGCTGATGTTGATATACTCAGTACCCTTTTTATCGGGTATGCCTATTTTTTTTGCTGTAAACCCTTCTGAAGCCTGAACCTGGCGGGCATTTCTCCTGTACTCTATCCTTTTAATGGCCTTATCAATGGCAGCAGCCAGGTCCCCATCATCAACAGGCTTCAATATATAGCCTGTAGCTGCAAATGAAAATGCATTCAACGCGAAATTATCGTAAGCGGTGACAAAAATAATCTCACTTTCAAGCCCGGGCACCAGCTTTAGTAAATCGAACCCGTTTTTACCTGGCATTGATATATCCAAAAACAGCAAATCGCACTGCTGCGTGCGTAATGCAGTTAGCGCCTTTTCCCAGGCTGTATATGCGCCCACTACTTCTATATTGTCAAACAATATGTTTATTCGCCTGCTCAGCAAATCAATGGAGTGCTGCTCATCGTCAACAATGATACATGTGAAATTATTTGCCATTTTCAAGGTATTTTATTTTTATCCGCACTGTTGTCCCCGATTCAGGCGCAACTTTATCAATATATGCTATGTCTATTTTCATTTTTTCGTACACCCTGAAAATCCTTACAAGGTCCTTAATCAATAGGTCGCCATATGATTCTTCCAGTTTGCCCCTTGACTCATTTTCAAGCCGGCTTTGCTCCCTGCCCACGCCGTCGTCTTCAATGTCACAATACAACGTATTTTCCCCGGCTGGCAAATGAAAGCTAATTTTCAAATTACCGTTGCCCTTTTTAGGCAGCAACCCATGGTTTATTGCATTTTCAACAAACGGCTGTAAGAGCAGCGAAGGAATATTTACTTCAGTCAAATTTATGCCAGGGCTGGCAATAATTTCGTAGCTAAACCTGCCATCGAACCTTACCTGCTGGAGCTCTATATAATTCCTGAGGTTAGTTGATTCTTCTTCCAGCGATATAATCCTGTTGCGCGATGACCTTATATAGCTCCTCAGCAACCTTGAAAATTTTGAAATATGCCTATATGCCTCATCCATATTATTCTTGCTCACCATCAATAATGCTGCATTAAGCGAATTAAATATAAAATGGGGATTTATCTGGGCATAAATTGATTTAAGCTCCAGCTCCATTTGCAGGTTTTTCTTGCGATTGCCGCGAACCACCAGCCTTCGGGTAATTAATATGGAAATAACCAGTATCAATATAGCGCCAAGGACAGATACGAACCAAATAGCCTTGATAGCATTGTGTGTTTGCCACCACCGGGGCTCCACATACCAATAAATAACGAGTTCATCACTTTTCCAAACATTATCTTCAGCAAATAACGATATCTTATAGTAGTTGTCTGGCACCAGCGATGGGAGGTT
>CANBTK010000446.1 GCA_947372365.1 Flavipsychrobacter stenotrophus
GGTAGATTCATTGCGCTTGAACGACGATATAACCATGCGCGCAACATGTGCGCTCATGGGGCCACCACCTTCTGTAACTTCTTTTATGGCGGCTACTATTTTTTCGGGCTGGGTATTTTTGGTAAGGTAGCCTGCTGCGCCGTTGCCCAGCGACCTGAAAATGAGCATCTCCTGCTCATAAACGGTCAATATAATGATGTGCGTTTCCGGCAATAGTTTTTTCAGCTTAGGCAGGGCTTCTATCCCTGTTATGCCTGGTAACTCCACATCCAGCAGTATTACGTCCGGGTCATCCTGCACTATTTTTTTTGCTGCATCCTCAAACGAAGGGTAGGTTCCCACTATTTTGTAGCCGGTAGTATTACCAATAAGGAAGGCGTACCCTTCGCGTATGGTTTCGTCATCCTCTATTATTGCTACTCGTATATCAAGGTCTCGTTGCATAATCGTAAAATTACGTTACAAAGCCTATAAACGGATAACCCAAACGGGGGGAATTACGCCGGGAAATGCCGCCCTAAGAAAACATCTTTTCCAGCTTCAGGAAGCCATCGGATGGCGGCAGGTTTTCCCACAGCATTTTATAAATAAAGGAGGCTATAGGTATAGGTATGGAAAGCTGCTGCGATATAGACTGCATGCCCCTTGCGGCATAATAGCCCTCTGCAACCATATTCATTTCCAGAGTGGCAGCTTTTACCGAATAGCCCTTGCCTATCATGGTGCCGAATGTGCGGTTGCGGCTGTGCAGGGAGTAGCAGGTAACCAGTAAATCGCCAAGGTAGGCGCTGGTATGGAAGTCGGGGCGTTCATTAGATGGGTGTACTTTTTCAAAGTGCGCTTCCAGGAACTTGTACATTTCCCGGTAGCAATTGGTGATGTACACACTCACAAAGTTATCGCCATAGTCAAGCGCACGGGCTATGCCTGCGCCTATAGCATAAATATTTTTCAGCACGGCGGCAAACTGCGCACCCCATATATCGTGGTTGCAGGTAGTATTGATGTAGGTGTTCTGGAAAGCCTCGGCTACCGCATGGGTAAGGCTATCATCTAGGCCTGAGAAGGTAAGGTATGACAGGCGTTCGTCAGCCACTTCTTCGGCATGGCAAGGGCCAGTAATGCTTATATATTTCTCTAGTGAGGTATTGAACTGCGACGTGAGGTAATCATTGAGCAGCAGGTTAGAGTCGGGCAGGATGCCTTTAATGGCAGAGATAATGTTTTTCTGCTGCCATTTGGCTTTATCTACCTGGGTTATTATAGACTGCGTATAAGCTGAAGGCACCGCAACAATAAGGGTGTCGCAGCTATCTACAATGGCATTAATATCGTTGGTAGGAAAGATGGTATCGGGCATAAAGCGCACCGATGTGAGGTAGTGCGGGTTGTGCTGCCGGCTTTTTAAATACTTAATAGCTTCTTCATTGCGGACCCACCATTGTATTGGCTGCCCGTTATCAGTAAGTATTTTAGCCAGTGCAGTGCCCCAGCTACCATTTCCTATTATACCTATTTGCCCTAGTTTGTTGCTCAAAATATAAATGTTAATCGGTAAAAATACTAAGATATTAGGCAAAAGTGAAAAAGGCGCAATAATTGGTAGTTAGTGGGCTGGTCCGGAGGGGTAGGGAGGGACGGGAATGATTGCTGGCCTATAAATATGTGATGTCTTCAGCATCATTATTTTTCGCCAAACCCATAGCTAAATTACATTGGCCTGTGGGGTGGCGGGTATAGTGTAAGTGGCAATCACTTGAGCCATTGTGCTGGTATTTGCCGTCGTGTACATTTTCATTAATTTTGGCGTGCCCTTTACGAATAGGGGGCGCGACCTTAAATGTTTTAAGTAGTACATTGTTTATAACCCAGCCTGCGCATTTTACAATTATTAATGCGGGTTAGGGGATAGTTTTTAAAAATGAAAAATATATGCCTCGTCAATTAGCGTCAATTCAAAGGATAGCCGATATTCAACCAATAGCAGGAGCCGACCTGATAGCCCTCGCCAAAGTAAAGGGGTGGCAGGTTGTAGTGAAAAAAAATGAATACCAGGCGGGCGACCTCACTATATATTGCGAGATAGATTCGTTGCTGCCTGTAAGGGAGGAGTTTGAATTTTTGCGGAAGTCATCTTACAAGTCATACGATAACGTAGAAGGTTTCCGGCTGCGGACTATCAAATTGCGCGGGCAGTTATCGCAAGGCCTGTTATTGCCATTGTCAACATTACAAGGTAAAATGGATGCCGATGCACTCAATGGCTTACAGGAAGGGGATGATGTTACGGATATACTTGGGGTCGTGAAGTACGAGCCGCCTATATCCGCTGCCTTATCTGGCATAATTAAGGGCGAATTCCCGGGATTCATACCCAAAACAGACGAGGAAAGGGTGCAGAATTTGTCGGCTCAATATGAAGGGCTGAAGGAGCAGCGTTTTTATGTAACCGAAAAATTAGATGGTGCTTCTGTTACCTATTACTACAGGGATGGCGGTTTTGGTGTGTGCAGCCGCAACCTGGAGTTGGTAGAGAGCCATAGTAACTCGCTATGGCTGGCAGCATATGCTTTAGGATTGCCCGAAAAAATAGGCTCATTTGGTAACATCGCTTTGCAGGGCGAGCTGGTAGGCGAAAAGGTACAAGGTAACCCATACCGGATACAAGGCCAGAAGGTATACTTTTTCAATGCCTTCCATATTGATACGCAACGTTATTTTACTTATGATGAGCTTACCGCTTTATGCAGAGAGTTGGGGTTACTGACAGTCCCGGTAATCAGCGATGATTTCGCATTGCCTGAAACTATTGATGCTATGCTGCTGTATGCCGAAGGTAAAAGCATGGTGCATGGCCCCGCTGACAGGGAGGGTGTTGTGGTGCGTTCGCACGACAGGAAGGTATCTTTTAAAGCGATATCGAACAATTTTTTGTTGAAGCATGAAAATTAGATGGGCTGCTGGTTGGGTGGTTATGCGGGGCTTGTTCCGCAGGTGGGGGAACTTGCCGCAATTCCCTCCTTTGCCTTATCTTCGGCTCGCATCATGAACCGTATTGACCGCATATCGGCTATTCTTACGCAACTGCAATCTAAAAAAGTAGTTAAGGGGCAGGATATTGCCGATAGGTTCGGGATGAGCCTGCGTACGGTGTACAGGGATATTAAGGCGCTGGAAGAAGCGGGCGTGCCCATAATAGGGGAGCCTGGCACCGGCTACTCCATTATGGAGGGGTACAGGTTGCCGCCAGTAATGTTTACTAAGGAAGAAGCCATTGCCCTGATGACGGCTGAAAAACTGGTAGAGAAGTTTACTGACACTGCCACATATGATGTTTACAGTTCGGCATTGTTCAAGATCAAGGCGGTGCTGCGCAGCGATGATAAGCACCATGTGGAGAGCATGAGCGATTACATACAGGTGCTGGGCAACCCATACCT
>CANBTK010000447.1 GCA_947372365.1 Flavipsychrobacter stenotrophus
GGGATAATGATTTTTGTTGTCTGAATTGTGATCTGATTGTTTGAACTGTGATTTCAATGTGATTAAATTGATTGCTGTGAAAATAGTGGGGGGCTGTCTGAATTATGATTTTAGCGTGATTAAATTGATTGCGATGAAAAGAGGGTGACGGTCAAAAGAAAAATCATTCCTTTCATTTAAATCATCCTAAAATCATAGTTCAGACAATTAAAATCACAGTTCAGACAATCAGATCACAGCACAGACGAATAGAATCATTATCCCCCACTAGCGTTCAAAGTTTTCCTAAGGTTGGCTTTTGCCCTTTGTAGCAAAGACTCCACAGCTTTAACTGATATGTTCATAATCTCAGCCACTTCTTTTTGTGGCAAGTCTTCTATGTGTGTGAGTACAAACGCAGTTTTCTGGTTTTCGGCCAGGCTATCTATGGCTTTAAAAAGGTATTTCGATTGCTCCCTGCGTTCCAGGACAACACCGGGGTGCACAAAATCGGGCTGCTCATGTACTACCTCGCCTGTGCCCTTATGAAACAACTGGGACAAAAAACCCTGCCGCTTCTGCCTGCCTTTAGAGCGGATATGGTCAAGGCACTTATTAACCGTTATACGGTAAACCCAGGTAGAAAGGCTGGACTGCTCATTAAATGAAAGTATTGATTTATAAATAGTTACAAACACCTCTTGAGCTATATCTTCAGCCAACCCCTCATCCTGCACCAGGCCAATAGCAGTATTCTGCACCTTTTGCTGGTACTCCTCAACCAACTGCCTGAAGGCTGCCTGGTCGCCCTTTTTAAGTGCTGTGATAAATTCTTTGATGCTTATGGTAGTTGTAACTGAGGGTAAATGTAAGCAGCAAGCCGTAAAAAAATGAAAATTATGCTGGTAACACATTTAACAAGTAAACAGCCCACTGCTATATGCTTTGTTTTACAATAAACTCTTTACCTTAATTCCTTTACCGAAAAATTGGCCTGCCGCGTCCGGGCTTGCGTAGTTGTTCATAAAATATCTATTAACCCATTAATAACAAGAAAAAACATAGCTACAAATTACCAATTGCAACAACCCAACATTACATTTGTATAAATTCAAAGCCTAAACTTCTTTTATGAAAAAGCTGTATTCTCTTATCGCTGTTGCGTGCCTGGCATTAAATGCACACGCTGCCCCTTTGTGTACGCCAACGTTCACATCATCGGCCTCATCGTGCTCAACTTACATGATGAACATTTCGCAATTCCATCTTTCCGGTTCGTCCGGAACAATTTTCGACACATCCGGTTGTGATGGCAGTGGCTACCTCAACTGCATGTACATGTCGTGTTCTGTAGCCCCTGCTGCGTCCTACACAGCCTCTATTGCTACAGGCACCTCCACGTATATGATGAATTGCCAGACCTGGATTGATTTTAACGACGATAGCACTTACCAAACGACAGAAACTGTAGGTGGGTTAAACAACTACTCAGGCCCTACCGCAGTCACCTATACTATTGCTATCCCAGCTACCGCCGCTACAGGCACACACCTTATGCGCACCTTATCCGCTTATTATGGCAGTAGCGCCTCTTACCCGTCGCTGAACCCATGCGGTGGCTACTATTATGGCGAAGCCAGGGATTATAAAATAACTATTTCCGGTAGCTCCAGTAGCTGCTCAGGCACACCCTCAGGTGGCACAGCTACTGCCAGTGCATCATCATCGTGCGGCACTTATGGGCTTACCCTTACCAACACAGGCTATACCAGCGGCACAGGTATCTCACTGCAATGGCAGTCATCGCCAACAGGCACATCGTCATGGTCTAATATTTCCGGGGCTACCAATGCTACCGAATATATGCCTGCGCCTACTGCTACCACTTACTACCAGTGCGTAGTTACCTGCTCCAGCAGCAGCATAAGCGCTAACTCTACAACATCTTCGCTTGTGCTTGACAGGGTTGCAGGCCACATAAGCTACAGCGCGGCAGCGCCTGATACACTGAGCCTAAAAGTATGGCTGATATACCACAATACTTCTGCGGGCACACTTACTGCCGTTGACTCTGTAATTACTTGCCTGGATAGCCTGAGCCCCTATTACGAATTTAACGCAATGGGAACCGGCAACTACCTTGTAAAAGCACAGTCGCTTGACTATACCAGTTCTACACCGGGCACCAGTGGCTTCGTGCCTACTTACGGTGCATCAAGCACCCACTGGAGCGGCGGCACTACCGTTTCGCACACAGCTGGCAGCACTGATACTTTACACATCACAATGGCATATGGCACCGTTACTTCAGGGCCAGGCTTTATAGGAGGCTACATTTCATCAGGTGCGGGCAAGGGCACAGCTTCCGACATACCGGCTGCAAACATGCTGGTCTACCTTCAAAATGCATCATCTGGCGTAGTAACCTTTACCTATACCAATGCATCAGGCAACTATGCCTTCAGCGGCGTCGCTAACGGCACCTACACTATTTACCCCGAGGTTCTTGACTACACTACAACACCTTCGGCAACGCTAACATTATCAGCTGGCCATGAAACTATTAACGCTGTAAACTTTAAGCAGTACAACAATTCTAAAACCATCAAGCCAGTTGTGAGTGCCATACCTACAGTTACAGGTTACAGCCCATTCGGTATATACCCAAACCCTGTAAACGATGTGCTGAACATTAGCTGGGGCAGCCAAAACTTTGGCAATGCCGATGTAACCATACTGGACATTACCGGCCGCGAGGTGTATAGCCACGCACTGAACATCACTGCCGGAACCGATAGTACCCCGATTGATTTGCGTGCCATCAGTAACGGTATTTACATCCTGAAAATACAATCTGCAGCTATTAACCATACCCAAAAACTGGAAATAGCTCATTAATTGAGTTAAAGTAATTTTCCTTAAAGCTGCCTGAAAAGAACTTTCAGGCAGCTTTTTTGTGCCCGGGAGGGCGCAGCTTCCTAGCCTTTGAATCTCTCCCCTGCTGCCCGCTTGATGTGTTAATTTTCCATGAACACACGCCTATACAACAAATGGCTGTAAAATATAACCCTTTACGCATCAACCACCTGCACAGGGTATAAATACACCCTATAGGCGTATTGTTAAAATTGCCACCAAAAATTAATCAAACGTTTGTTTAAAATTAAACAGTTGTTTAGTTTTGAGCTGTGATTATGAAATACTATGGAATACAGTGAAAAACAAATAGCCATCATTAACGCCGCCGAGAAGCTCTTTGCAATAAAAGGTTTTGACGGGGCATCGGTAAGGGATATAGCGCACGAGGCTGATATTAACGTGGCTATGATATCCTACTACTTTGGCTCGAAAGAGAAGCTTATGGAGGCCGTATTTGAAGAACGGACCACCAACATAAGGCTAAAAGTAGAAAACCTGATACAGGACGAAAAACTAGCACCAATTGAAAAGGTGAACGTTTT
>CANBTK010000448.1 GCA_947372365.1 Flavipsychrobacter stenotrophus
GCCCGGCTTTGCAGGCACTTTGTATTGTTCCAGTTCATCGGGCGTTACCAGCATGGGGCCTATTACCGTACTGAAATCCTTGCCTTTTGCAGGGCCCAGGTTCAGCAGCATTTCCTCCATTTGCAGGGTACGCGCGCTCATATCGTTCATTATCATGTAGCCGGCAATGTATTGGTCAGCATCAGCAGCCTTTACATTGCGCCCTTTTTTGCATAGTACCACCGATGCTTCCAGCTCAAAGTCGAGCCTCTTCAGGTGGTCAGGCATCACAGGTATCGGGCCGGGGCCCATTATGGCGTTATGGTTGGTAAAGTAGAATATAGGGTATTGGTCAAACTCCGCAATCATATCCACCTTGCGGTTGCGGCGGGCTGCTGCCACATGCTGGCGGAACGCATACCCATCGCGGCACGACGTAGGCTGGGTAACCGGCGCCAATATCCTTGCGCTTGCAAAGGGGATACCCTGGTACGATAGCTTGCCGCTCTTTATTTCATCTTCGGCACTGCGCATCGCCTCAATGCTTTCTTCCCACTTTTGCAGCAGGCCAGCCATGGTTGCCGGCAATGCCTTATCAGCCCTGTGGGTATCGTAAAGCATCCCATCAATATAAAATGCCAGTTGTTCTCCACCATCTTTTGCGTAGGTAACGAGTTTCATTGTTTATTCAGTTTGTGCGGCAAAATTAACTGTTACTGGCGGCAATCCAAATAAACAGTTTGCTTTGTGCCGCCAACCGCGCCACCAGGAGGTAATCAGGCTGCTTTGAAGGTTATGAATGTGCACAAGCCCCATCCGTTAATCACCTGCTAATATTTTGTTTTTCAAATAAATTACCCATTTATAAAATCCTCATTCTACATGATTTATATAAAAACAAAACTATATTGAACTATCCTTTCTGAATGCCACGTTTAGTTGTAAATTTGTAACTGGCTGTGTAAACAACATAGCGGATGGTGAGGAAAATGAACAGGTTGTTTTTGCGTATTATTTTAGCCTTATTCCTGGTGCCTTGCGTACCTGTTTTTTCGCCTGCACAGCCCTGCAATGGCTGCTTGCCCTGGGCCGAAGGTTACCAGCTGGCATGGGAAGATTTCAAAGCACAACCCAACCCGGAGTGCCGGATGCTGGACAATTTCAATGTTGCAGTTACTTACGATTATACCTGGAACGACAGTGGCAACATTGTTTTTGATGTGCACTGCTATTTTGTATGCGATGAATCGTGGCGGGTTAGAGAACGGGTAAGGCCCTACATGCTGGAGCATATACAGGGGAATTTTGATATAGGTGAAGTTTATGCCCGGAAATTAAAGCAAGAGCTCTCAAATTTTACAGCATCGGCCAACTATACGAAGAATAAAATAAGGTGGGTTTATAAAAAGAATGAGGAAGACAGGCTGGCTTTCAATGCCCTCTATGACATAGAAACCAACCATGGCTACTATTTTAAAGAACAGGAAGCCTGGAACCAAAAAATTGCGGCACTGCTTGGCGGGCTTCGCCAATATGCATCCAAATAGGTACACGTAGCTTTGCTACAGCCTGCAACAACCTACCATTCAAAGTCCCGCTCTACCACCTTTTTAAGGCGCTCCACAAGGGTGAGCGTTGCCGGGCAATGCACCAGGTTATTTTTAAAGGTGGTATTATATTCGTCAAAAGGTTTTTTGTTGTGGTGGGGGAATTCAGCACAGTCGGCCGGGCGCACATCGTAAATAGAGCATTTATTATCTACCAGGAACTGGCAGGGTTGGGTAGTGTTTACCCATTGCTTCGCATCGTCCTTTTTAAGCCATTTGGTTTTAAAAGCCGCAGGCGACATCCTTAAGTGGGTGGAGATACGGGCTATATCGGCCTGCGTAAACGTAGGTGTCATGGTTTTGCAGCAGTTAGCGCAGGTAGTGCAGTCAATATCCTGCCAAACGGTAGCGTCCACTTTTTCTACCAGGGCAGGCATGCCTTCGGGTACTATTTCATCGAGTTTGTCCAGGAAATCAGATAAAACCTTCTTCTTCCTCCTGGCGCGCGAGGTGTATGCTCCTATGTCCATATTACCCTGTAAATATATAGCAATTTTGAAGGCAGCAAACTACTTTGCCGTAAACTTATACCCTATGCCCCTTATTGAGTGGAAATGCAGTGGGTTGCGGGAATCCTTCTCGAAGTACTTACGGAAATTAAGGATGAAATTATCAATAGTTCGGGTGGTGGGGTACACATTATAGCCCCATACAATCTGCAGTATCTGCTCCCTCGATACTACTTCGCCCTCATGCTCTATCAGCAGCTTCAGCAATGCAGCTTCCTTCTTGCTCAGCTCCTGTACATGGCCTGCTTTGTCAACACACTCATGCGCCGAAAAGTCAATCTTATAACCGTCAAATTCATAGGTATCGCCAATGCTTTGTGGTTCTTTAATTTTCTTGTTCTTAGTGATGAGCTTGCTCACGCGCAGCAGCAGTTCTTCCAGGTTAAATGGCTTGGTCAGGTAATCATCGCCGCCTTTCTTCAAACCTTCTACCCTGTCGGCACTCGAATTACGGGCACTGAGGAACAGTATAGGCACATCGTTGTGCTGCATCCTTATCGTTTCGCATACGGTTATGCCATCCATTTCGGGCAGCATAATGTCAAGTATGATGAGGTCAAAGTACTCGCTCTTTACGGTTTTAAGGACACCGGGGCCGGTATCAGCCGTAGTTACTTCATACCCTTCCAGCTCCAGGTTAAGTTTTAAGGCTTCCCTGAGGCTTTCTTCATCTTCGGCAACCAGTACTGTGGCCCTGGGCGATTTTGTCATATAACCAATGTGTATTTGTAACCGTAAAAGTAAGAAGAATGGGGCAAGATGAGCGCAGCTGATATGATAAATAAATGCGAAAAGTAAGCGCAACCATTTAAAAACCTCGGGCACCATTATTACCTGAAAGTTTGTAATTTCAGCAGGGCAATGCTCACTAACGAAAGCATTTAACTGTTTATGCAAAAAAATTCATCATAAACATACCCAGGCCCTGCAATGAAGACTGGGCGCAAATGCCCTCTAAAATGAGGGTTTGCAGTCATTGTGGGAAAATAGCCGGATGAAAGAGTATTCTTAAACCTATTAAGAGTTGCTGCATTTTACGGGGACACTACTGTTTTATTTTATGTATTTTTGTTTTAGTAAAAGAACACCATGGACGCCACTGCAATAAAAAATATAAGGAAAGAGGTGAAAAAGTATATTGATTTTGCTGATGAGAAAACAGTGAAGATGATTTATGCAATGTTGGAAGTTGAGCACAAAGAAGATGCATGGACAGATGAAGCATTTATAACAGAGATGGAACGGAGAACAAAGGAATACGAAGCTGGAACTGTAAAAACCTTTACACTAAACGAAATGGAAATTAACGCACGTCAGGCCTATAATTTGAATAAAAAATGATTG
>CANBTK010000449.1 GCA_947372365.1 Flavipsychrobacter stenotrophus
CGTGTGGTTGCCTTCATGAAAAACGTCTTAATGAAGTACCTGGATAACCTTATAGCATGGGGCGACGACCTCTTTATGCAGGATACTATTGAGAGCATTAATGAAGCAACTAACCTGTATATTACCGCCGCCAACATACTTGGCAAAAAACCAGCAAGTGTAGCCCAGCGCGTAACAACAAGAAAATACTCGCACCGTGAATTAACAACGGGCAGTTTTGGCTATGACTCACTGGGCGAGGCATCGGTACCGCTAGAAAGTTATATAGACCCGGGGCCAACGCACGTGGGCGGCTCTACCGGCTTTGCATCGGCAGGGGCAACCAATGTATTGTATTTCTGTATGCAGCCAAATGACAAGTTGCTTACCTATTGGGATACTGTCGCTGACCGCTTGTTTAAGATAAGGCACTGCCAGAATATAGAAGGCGCTGTACAGAAACTACCACTGTTTGACCCTCCTATTGACCCGGGTTTACTGGCACGGGCTGCGGCCGCGGGCATAAGCACCAGCGACGTTATAAGCGATATATCAGGCGGCAATGCATCTAACTACAGGTTCAGCTATATTTTACAGAAGGCTAACGAATTTTGCGGCGACGTAAAGGCACTGGGTGGCGCACTGCTATCGGCCATTGAGAAGAAGGATGCTGAGGACCTGGCCTGCATAAGGTCGGCACAGGAGATTACCGTGCAGAAAGCAATGCTTTTACTGAAACAGATTCAGATAGATGAGGCAAAGGCGAACCTTGAAGCAGCCTTGGCATCAAAAGAAACTGTGGTCAACAAGCGCAAGTATTACGAAGAGTTGACGAGTGCAGGTTTAATGAGCAATACCGAAAACAAGCACATTATAGCGGCTAAAATAGCAATCGGGCTGCAATCGGCCGCTGCTATTTTAGAAGGTGTGTCAGCAGTAGTAGGCGTCCTGCCTTCACCAGCACTTGAACCATTGGGCATGGGTGTGGAAGAACAAACAGGCTCAATATCAGGCTCCCTCTCTTCTATTGCGTCAATACTCAATACAGGTGCAGCCATTTCCAGCGCAATAGGCGCCATATCGCAAACCATAGGTGGGTACGAGCGTAGGATGCGCGACTGGGTTTTCCAGAAGGACAGTTCAGATTTTGAAATACGCCAGTTAGATAAGCAAATTACTGCATCGCAAATACGAATAGCGATTACCGAGAAGGAATTGGAGAACCAGAAACTGCAATTTGAAAATGCTAACAGTATTGACGCATTTATGCGGACAAAGTACACCAACGCCGATTTATATATCTGGATGAAGGGGCAAATTTCAGGCATCTATTTCCAGGCTTACAAAATGGCGCTGGGCCTCGCCAAAGTAGCAGAAAAATGTTACCAAAATGAATTGCCTAAAGGCACACTAGGGGCAGCCGGCTTTATTAAAACCGGTGCATGGGATAGCCTAAAAAGCGGCCTGCTTGCTGGCGAAAAGCTTCAGTTCGATATCCGCACCATGGAAAATGCGTATATACAGGAAAACAAACGGACCCTTGAAGTAACTAAGCATATTTCGTTGGGTACATTCTTTACAGAGGAGCTATTGACGCTCAAGGCAACCGGCTCTTGCTCTATTAGTATCCCTGAAGAGTTGTTTGACCTCGACTACCCTGGCCACTACTACAGGATTATAAAAACCGTAAGCATTACTATTCCATGCGTTGCTGGGCCATATACTACAATACCGTGCACTTTAACCTTAACCAATAGTAAAGTAAGGGTTGTTGATTCGGGTACATCATTGTCCTCTTTCATGAGCCCGGCGGTATCACCAACTAAATCAATTGCCACCAGCAGCGCCCAGAACGATAATGGCATGTTCGACTTCAATTTCAAGGATGAACGCTACCTGCCATTTGAAGGGCATGGTGCCATTGGCCAATGGGGCTTCGAACTCGGGGGTATCCCTGCCAGCCTTCATGGCAGCGGCAGCGGGCCATTTACCGACATTTTACCCTTCGACTATAATACCATCAGCGATGTAATACTGCACATCAAATACACCGCTATGGAAGGCTCATCGGTCTTCAAGCAGAGCAGGGCTGACAACCTTAGGGCTAAAATAGGCAGCTTCGTATATGGCACCTATCCGGGCGCTACATCGGGCTTAGAGTTAACCCGTATGTTCAGCCTGAAGCATGAATTCCCGAACGAATGGTTTGCATATGCCCAGGCAGCGCTCGCTGTAGCCGGAGGTGGCTCAGGTACGCCATACATGAACATTGAGCTGATCACCGACCACTTCCCGTACTTCAGTAAAGGCCGCAGTACCGATGTTAACCTGTTCTATTTTGCTGCAAGGCATAAAAAAGGCATTACCCCTGTAGCAACAAATGTGGCCGGGTATCATAGTGGAAGCACCGGCAATACTGTAACGCTGGCAACGCTACCATTAACAACGGCTGCTTCTGCAAGTTCCAGCGGCACTCCTAATACCATCAACGACACAGCTACTGCACCGCCACGCACACTACCAGTAAGCCTGGCATTCAAGCACGCTTCAGCATACTTTGACATTGACAAGTATTTTGAAGACATCTACCTGATAGTTGTATATAAAGTAAGCTAAACCCGAATAAGCATCACTCTGAAATTATGCCTTATGCCTGCTCAAGATCCTAAGAAAGACCAATCGAACGCCACAGGGGGCGCCCAACAAAAGAGCGCCTACCCTCTGGAACGTTACACTGTTGCGCCAAAACAGGAAGATGGTGGCGATGATAAAAGCCCGTATTACAAATCAGCAGCCCCTGCCATATCCTTACCCAAGGGCGGAGGGGCGCTGAAAGGCATTGATGAGAAATTCTCAGTTAATGCAGTAAACGGCACATCATCATTGCAGGTGCCATTGCCGTTTACGCCCGGGAGGGCGGGCTTCACGCCCAGCCTTTCCCTCTCCTACAATTCAGGTGGCGGCAATAGCGAATTCGGGCTAGGATGGAACCTTGGGTTACCTTCAATACAACGCAAGACAGATAAAAAATTACCCCTTTACGATGATGCCAATGAAAGCGACATCTTTTTACTGGCCGGGGCCGAAGACCTTGTACCAGAGCTAAATTCATCGGGGCTTCCCTTAATATCAACGCCAACCGGGTATACGGTTAAAAGGTATATCCCCCGTATAGAGGGGCTTTTTGCCCGCATAGAGCACATCACCAAAAATGGTGTGCCTGGTAGCTGGTGGAAAGTGACATCAAAAGAAAATACAGTAAGCTACTATGGCTTATCACCTGCTGCAAGGGTAGCTGACCCTGAAGATGGCAACCGTGTCTTTAAGTGGCTGCCGGAACTTAGTTTTGACAACAAGGGCAATGTGCAACGCTATAACTATGTAACTGACTCATCATCCGCCATAGTGCCCGGCTTGCTGCACGAAAGGAACCGTATAAACGGGCTTTCGCCTTT
>CANBTK010000450.1 GCA_947372365.1 Flavipsychrobacter stenotrophus
TGGCCCAGGATTTCTTCGCGGCATTCGGCCACGATAAGTACGGTACTTCAGGCAACGACACTACCATTAATCAGGCCGATATGGAAGGCGTGACTTTTATCGCTGTTCAGGCACTTGAAAAAAGGACCCAGGAATTGCAGAAGGAAAACTCTGAATTAAAGAGCGAACTTGAAAAAGTAAAAGTAGACTACGCCGCCCGTCTGGAAAGGATCGAAGCTGCCATGAATCAGCAGAGCACTAAGAGGAATATTGCGCCGGTGAAGTAACGTTCCCCGCTGACCGCGCGATCAGGAAATGAAGTTTAGAGGCTATCTCAAAATTAGATTTTGAGGTAGCCTTTTTTTTTGTTTGTACTGAATGGTCAATAGAAAAAGTAGCTGCATCGGCTTGAAATGGTGATAATCACGTAGGTTATTTTGAATCTGTTTATTTTCGGGTACTTTTGACTTTCGTAAAAGGTGGCACTTTGGTTACTTCTGTATATTCCTGAATATCTGCCGGATATAGATGTGTTACCAGAATGTACTTCATTTTAAGATAATCTATGTGCAAGACTGTTCGTTTTATTCTCTTTTTTCTTTTGTTCGGGTGGTCACAGGCAGTCGCTCAGCCAACTCATTTATTGAATAGGCCTTTCAGTGAAAAATCTGTTTACTGCAATGCGCTACAGGATACAATGTACAATGCGCTGCCTTACGAAAACAGCGCTGCCAGGATACAGTCTTTGGTTAGATGGGCTGCTAATAATGATGACGATCTGTATGTTTTGTTTCAACTTATAAAGTGTAGGCTGGAGGCCGATCACCAACGGTCTTTGTCTGATTCTTTGATAAAAGTAATTCTCAGGTTGCAAAAAAAATATGGAAAATCATCTAAGTATTTAGAGGCTACCATTTTTCAATGTACAGGGGATTTTTACTATGAAAAGTTGAAAAAAAACAGCATTGCATTTGAGCAATATTTGTGTGCCTATAGTATATATAAAGGTCTCACTCCAGATGAGTTCCCTCAGAAGCAGCGTTACCTCTATGCCCTTGCCGGAACTTATTTCAGGTATGACGACTTCAGGAATGCCATTAAGTTCTTCAATGAGGCGCTCGCAACGAAACAAGCAAAGTTTGAAAAGGTTATTTCAATGTATAATACCATTGGTATGTGTTATCAGAAAATGAAAATTTATGATAGTTCCCTCTTATATTTCAAATTAGCCATGGAAAAATCTGTTGACGCACATGAGGAGGTATGGGGTGGCATTATATCCGGTAACATTGGCATTACCTATTATCAGCAGGGAAGGTACTCAGAGGCAGTACCCCTTCTTAAGCAGAATATTGACATTAGCGTACGAAACAAAGAACGTAAAAACGCGCTCAGCTCTATTTATTTGCTTACCGATATCTACCTGCGTCTGAAAGACACAAAATTGGCGGAAGAAACTATACAAAAGGCATCGCAAATAGATACCGATGGGCATTTTTCGCGCGATTACAGCCTAACTGCACAAAAGTTTAAAATGAGATCGAAGCTTTTTGCTGCCAGGGGAGATATGAAGCTGGCATATATGTATTCCGACTCGGAGTCTTGGGCAAAAGACTTGTTTCACGACGAGGAAATGGAGAATAACCTTACAAAAGCCCGTGAAAAAGAGGAATATGTGGCACGTAAGTTTGAAGCTGAACGGATAGAATCGGAAAGGTTCAGGCAGGTACTTATTCGTAATTCGTTAATTTGCCTAACTATACTGCTTTCAGTGATAAGTATTTTGTTCATTAACCGGCAGCGCCTGAAGCAAAAGAAAATGGCGGCAGAATTCAGGACAGCTGAGGCGGAGCTGAATGAGGCGACGGCGAAGCTGATCAATTTCAGGCAAATGGCAGAAGAGAAGGATGAACTGATAGGGCAGCTCAAGAAAACGGAAAAAGAGCAGGATAATGCTGAGGCACGGGCGCAACTTGAAAATTCAGTTTTGCTCACTGATGAGCAATGGGATAACTTCCGCAGGCTCTTTGAGAAAGTACATAAAGGATTTTTTATTAAATTGAATAAGAAGATACCGGACCTCACGGCAACAGAGGAACGTTTTTTGGCACTTGTGAAATTGAACTTGTCGGCAAAAGAAATGGCTGCGATGCTGGGTGTCTCGCCCAATACCATTCGTAATTATAAGTATCGTCTTCGCAAAAAAATGAATGTGAGCGAGGAATTTGTAATTGAAGACTTGGTTAAAGATATTTAATATTAATTTCTAATGACTATTCAAATGGCGCCCCATCCGGGCGCCATTTTGCGTTTTAAGGTATCCTGCTTGTTCATAAATGCGCTGTTATTGCTGCATTGCGCTGTGTTTATTCTTAATATATAGTTGGCTATATGGGCGAAAAATATCCTTTTTTTCGAAAAATAGGACGAGGTGCAAGCTATCAAATTCACATTTTTATACTTCACAAAGCATAGATAATCAATTACTTAATTTTATGTGACGCTATTGTGACGCCGGTGCAACACTGTTGTGACGGCAAATATTAGGATAAGGGGTGGTGCACACGGTACGTTTGCAGCATGAGTCCGGAACAACAAAAAATACGAACCGTGAGGGTATATAATATTTTAATGGTGGCAGTTGCCATTCTATCGGTACTACTTGTAATTGGCGTATGGGTATGGTTTGGAAAGCAGACAAAAGAAATAGACCAGGTAATGATTTATAATATGAAATGACGTCGGCAGCCAGTTTAAATACCAAAATCCAACAGCAATACTTAAACAATTAAACACACAATAAATATAATATCATGAATCGCATCAGTATTTATTTGATCATTGCAGCCTGCATTTTTACAGGCATCCAGTCAAGGGCACAAGTAGGCATAGGAATAACTACACCTGCAGCCAGCGCGCAGCTGGACGTAACGGCCACCGGCAAGGGATTGCTGATACCCCGTATGACGCTGGCTAACCGGCCAGCCAACCCGGCCACCGGCCTTATGATTTACCAGACCGACAGCACTGCAGGTTTCTATTACTACGACGGCAGTGCCTGGAAAATGGTAGCCAATACCAGTAGTGCGGGATCGGGTTTTAATGATACACTTGTCAGGGACCTGTATACAAACGGATATATGATAACCGCTAACGGCACAGCAGGGTTGTTACTAAATTCAAGCGGAGGAGCCTCTTTAGGGCATTCATGTTATGCCAGCGGTGCAACAGCAGTTGCCGGAGGCGATAGCGACACGGCCAGTGGTGCTGTTTCGGTAGCATTGGGTTACAAAAACACGTCAAGTAACCTGACTGCGTTTTCGGTAGGGTTTCAGAATACGGCAAGCGGCCAGGTATCAGGTGCACTTGGGTGGTTGAATACTGCAACTGCGACCGCTGCCATCGCAATTGGAGATCATGATACATGTTCAGGATCGGGATCTATTGCTTTGGGT
>CANBTK010000451.1 GCA_947372365.1 Flavipsychrobacter stenotrophus
GGTGAGTATAATAAACAGGTGGTGCGGAGATTTGGAAGATGCCTTTTTAAAGGTAGTTTTCCTATAGTCGGGGATGTTTTGTAAGTTGCAGTTATCATTTTAATGTGATTTAGGGGTAATTATTTTAATTCCCAATTGACTGAAAAATGAAATTTTGTAGTTTTAACTCAGTGCAATTAACCGACCACCATGGAAAATAAAAACGCAGCAGCTGGCGATGCCAACCTGGCAAAAGCCCTTGAACATTTGAATTCGCTCCTCGTAGCCGGGGAAACAATAGAAGCCTGGGCTGTACAACCCAGGCTATTCGCGCTTTATCACCGGCGCTGCCTTATAGCAGCAACGTCAGGCCGCTTTATAAAAATAGGGCGTGGCTTGCTGGGTGGTTTTGATATGAGCGATTTCAGGTGGCAGGATTTGCAGGAAACCAATATCAAAGTTGGGATTTTCGGTGCGGATATTTACTTCAAAGTGCTGGGTTCCAGCGACTTTTCGGTTAACGAATTCCTTTCTACCAGCTATGTGGTGAGCGGATACTTAAAGGAACAGGCACAAGGCATATACCGGATAGCCCAATACCAGGAACAAGCGTGGCGCGAAAAGCGCAGGGTGCGCGAGCTGGAAGAAACAAGGGCGCGGTCTGGCGGTATTAACCTCGGCAACTTCGGCGGGAGCCAGCCAACCAGCAATAGTGGCGATAGCCCTGCCTTAAAGCTACAGCAAGCCAAACAAATGCTGGATAGCAAACTGATAACTGATGCAGAATATGAGGCTATAAAAGCCCGTGTAATAAGCGGCCTGTAGCGGCCTTACTCATTTGCCCTATGCAATCTTTTAGCCCATCATTGTAATAAAGTTAAATCGATCCAAAGTATTTTCATCATTGGCGCGGGTTTGTGCCGTTGTGCCAATTGGTTGCAGGCATATGAGTAGCAGTATTTTTTTTTCATATTGTAAATCTAATCAAAGCTTTGTGTAGATTTTTTTCGCAAATTTGTAGTGGACTGTGAAAACCGATTCTGTATGAAAGGCCTACACTTAAAATTATCGTTACTATTCTTTGTAACTCTGTTTTGCTTCCCGGGCAGTATTTATGCAAAGACAGCGAGCCAAAAGCAGGATTCGCTTCTAAGGTTATTGGATAAAGTTCATACCAATGACGAGCGGGCACAGTTGTTGGCGAGTATCTCTTCAAATTACTTTGGCATCAATCCGGCAAAAGGTATAAGTTACGGGCAACAAGCGCTTCAAATTGCAGGTAATATTGCTAATGTAGCATTACAGGCTGAGGCAGCCAATGCCATTGGTACCAACTTCGAGGCAATGTCGGGTTACGATTCAGCATTATACTACTATCAATATGCACTTGATATAGCGCAAAAGAACCAGCTTGCCGGGCAAATTCCCAAAATGCTGGGTAATATTGCCAATGTCTACTATTACAAGGGTGACTATCTGCGTGCATTGGAAATGCACAAAAAGGCACTTAAAATAAGTGAGCAAGCCAAAGATGATTCAGCGCTATCGCTGACCCTGTGTAACATGGGTACTGTATACACCCAACTCAGCCTTTTTCCCGAAGCTTTACAGTGTTTGTTTAATTCAGTGAAAATTGCTGAAAAATTTGGTGATTCAGTTGGCGTAGGTGTAGCTTATGTCAATATTGGCACGATCTTTCAAAGGCAGAACAACTTCGATAAAGCGTTTGAGTACTATAACAGGTCGCTTGAAATTAATTTACGAACCGGTGATAAGCGCAACATTGCGGCGGGTTATGGCAATATTGGACTTGTGTATTGCGTGCGCGGCGAGTATAGTAAAGCACTTGAGTATCAGCAGAAGGCAATGGCGCTGCATAGCGATTTGGGCGATCAGGAAAATTTGGCCAATGACCTCGTGAATACAAGCGACCTTTTTACCAAAAGGGAGGATTTTCCTCACGCTATCGAATACCTCGAAAAAGCAATAGCCATTGAGGTGCTGTTAGGTAACGACTATTCCGTAGCTATTGACAAAGGGTACATAGGTAGCGTATATCTTGCAATGGCAAAAGCGAATGCCGGGATGCAAAGAACCAAGTACCTTAAGCTAGCCGATGAATACCTTCAGTTTGGTATTGTAGCCGCCAAGAAATCGACGGATATCGCTACACTTTCCGGGTTTTACAGAGCGATTGCAGAGGTTCAGGAACTTAATGGAGATTACAGAAGCAGTTCCGAAAGCCGGGCAGCTTATATTAAACTGAATGATTCGGTTTTTTCCCGAAACAACCAGGAACGAATTAACAATATGGAGCGGGAGCGGGAAAGTGCCCTCACGGAAAAGGAATTAGAAATTAGGGACCTGGAGATCGCAAAGAAAAAGAGGGACACTACGATAGTTGTGCTGATTGCAATATTGCTTTGCGGAACTACCGTCTGGGCCTGGCGAAATTTTAGAACGGCGCATAACTCTAATATGGTATTGACAGAAGAAAAGAAGCAACACATAGAGCAGATAGAACACCAGAATAAGGTGTTGCTGGATATCGCCTATACGCAGTCTCATAATGTAAGAGGGCCGGTAAGCACCATTATAGGGCTTATCAATTTGTATAACCATGACGACCCGGCAGACCCCAATAACAAGGAGCTGGTGGAGGGGGTAGTATCGGTAAGCCAAAAGCTGGATGATATAGTGAAGGACGTGGTGGAGAAAGTAAACAAGCTCGAAAAGCACCCAGAAAACCTAACTTAAGGGATTAGGCCCGTATAAGTTAGCCTGATAAGGAATTAATTCGTTTCAAGTTATAATAAACAAAACGGGTATTGAAGCCAGCTTCAATACCCGTTCAATATTATTCGACGATACTCCATTGCCGAATTGGCAAATTGCCAAATTGTCGAATTGATTAATCGTCATTCAGTATTACATCTGTAACCAGGTAGTCCCTTTCGTGAGCCCTTTTTATTTTAGCCCAAACTTTAGTGTTGCCTATTGATGCCCTTGGTGTTGCCTTTTCCAGGTCCAGTGTGCCGTATAGTGTGTTGCTGTTGTCATAAATCATCAGCTTTACCCACCTTTGCGTAGGGTCGTAGCCGTCGTGCGTCATTTCTTTGTTGTGGTAGGCATCATACCCATACTTTAGTTCGTAAAAGCTGAGTGTTTTCCAGTGGTCGCCGGTAAAGTCGTAAATTGTTTTAGAGGTAGTATGCCCGTCTTTGTCGGTTCCTACGGCTACAATGTGCAGGTTCTCAACACTATTGCTGCGTATGCGCAGGGTTTGGGCTTGCGTTTGGGACAGCGCTACAAACAGCAGGCAAAAGGAAAGGATATTTTTTATCATCGTAATATGGTTGTTTTTGGGGTAAACCACGCCGCCTGCCTAAGTAGGTGCAGTGGCGTTGCAACAAAAATATATAAAGTTGTTAGAAAGGAATGGCTTGCCT
>CANBTK010000452.1 GCA_947372365.1 Flavipsychrobacter stenotrophus
GGCGGCAGCCTTGCCATTTTTATCTTTTAGTGCGTTAGCGGTAGATGCCATTACCTTGCGCGATGAGTCGTATTTCTTATTCTGGTACAAAGCGCTGCCCAGGTTAAAAAGGCCGGTAGCATTGTTGGGGTCTTTTTGCAGGGCTTTCAGATAGTTGGCGGTAGCCTCGTCATATTTCTGCTTGCTGTAAAGGTTATTGCCTTCAGCCAGGAAACGGTTGGTTTGCGCTAACGCAGGGGCAAATGCCAGCATGGCAACTAAAGCCGCCAAGGCCTGCTTGCCAATGCCACTATAACAAGGGGGCGTTTTTATATGTTTATGCAATAGAGCCATTCTTCTTAGGTTTTAGTTTTGCGCCGGGTAGCAGCCACTCTATAATTAATGTGATGAAACCAGCCAGCAGGAAGTACTGGAAATAGCTGGTGAAATCGGTGTACACAACTGAGCCCAGGTTTTTCTGTTCCATGCCCTCAAGGTGGCTTACCAGTTTGTTAGCCACGTCTTCCGAATTCAGCAGCAAGGAATAAGTGCCACCACCTGCGGCAGCCAGTGATTTTAATTCGTCTTCATTCAGCTTGCTGATAACAGGGCTGCCTTTATCGTCCAGCTTTACTGAATTTGTTTCAGGGTCAAAAAGGGTAGTGCCTTGTGGCGAGCCAATGCCTACCGTGTGTACTATGATGCCTGCATCGGCTGCTTCCTTAATTTTCTGGGCAGCTTTTTCGTCATGGTCTTCGCCGTCCGATATGATGATGAGCGATTTGTATTTACGCTCAGTTTGCGAAAACGAAGTGATAGCCATATCAATAGCCTCGCCAATAACAGTACCCTGCGTTGGCACCATTTTGGTAGATACGTTCTGCACCATCATTTTAAGCGTGCTGTAATCAATAGTAAGGGGCACCTGCAGGTAGGCGCGCCCCGCAAATACAATAAAGGCCACCCTGTCGTTGTGCATTTTATCTGCCATCTGCATAATGAGCTGCTTGGCGCGGGTGAGCCTGTCAGGCTGAATGTCTTTGGCCAGCATACTTTTGCTTACATCAAGCGCTATCACCACATCAACGCCCTTGCGTTCCAGCTTTTCCACTTTGTCTCCCGCTTGTAAATTAGCCCAGCCTATTATTATTGCGGAAAGGGCCAGTGTAACCAAAACAAATTTGAAGGTGCTCCTGCCGGGGATAAAGCCCAGTAGCTGTGCGCCAACAAGGCGCTCGTCGCCCATTTTTTTCAGCCTGCGCGTGCGCCAGTAAAGCGTGGCAATGAAGAGTACTATGAGCAGCGGCACAAGTGCCAGAGCGTATAAATAATATATTTCCTGAAACCTGAACATAATTAAGTTAGTTAATCCGGTACCACTAAAACTGCTAAAATGCCCAACGGGGCAACCGCCCCTGCTATGGTGAAGTTAGGGGACATTCAGCAATTGGCTACTCCCGCAAATTTAAACTTACAAACTATTTATTCAATAACAGGGTTATACGATTTTGTATTTTTTTAACAAGGATAGGATGCTGGCATTTTGTGCACGCAAGGGCTGGTTTGGGGGCTTAGTTAGCCCTTGCTATAGCATCCACCCAAATATTGAACAGCTTATCTTCCACAGCGCACATGTCTTTGGCCAGCGCTTCCCAATCGGGGTGGAAATCCTGCAGCATGCGCTGCATTTCAGTCAGGTGGCCTTCTTCTTCCAGTATTATTGATTTTACGTTCACCTTTGAGCCGTATTTGGTAAGTGCATCCTGGTAAACACCGTAAAGCATATCGGCCCGCACCTCTATAGCATAGGTTACCAGCAGGTATGCTCCGTGCTTAAGGGCGCGGCCTTCCAGCTGCATTTTGTTTTTCAGGTAGCGGCATGCTTCCACATCCAGCATATTCAGGTAATGGTGGCTTTCTACAGGTGCCAGCAGGTATGGGTAAGAGTAATCGGGGCACGACACCTCGCCCAGTTTGCCAATTTGCTTTTTCAGGTAGTAGGCATGGCGCGCCTCTTCGGCGGCATGTTTCAGCACTACTATATCGGTATGCACAGGGTGTTCGTATTTAGATATTTTCCGGGCACCGGTATTTTCCATCATAGAAAGGCTGTTCAGCCATTTGCTATGAAGCTCGTCTGATGGGACTATAATATCCAGTATTTGCTGCAACTGTTCTTCCTGTTTCATTGCCGCAAAAGTATTTCAAAATAAAAAATAAAAAGTGAAAAATAAAAAACGCTACATGGCTGTGGCCAACTGGGAGGTATTTGCGCGATAAGCCCATATAATTAGCCTGCCCAGGCCTTACATATCACTAAATGCAGTAATTTTGTTCATAGAAACTATAATCATGGGGACCGTAAAGCCACATAGCAGTGTGAATAAAACCAGCCCATCCACTTTTGCGCTTTTAATTGATGATATCAATAAAATGAGCGAATCGGAACAAAAGGCGCTTTGGCTACAGCTTAACAAGGAGAAGCTTGGCTTTTTTGCAAAGGAGATTGATGCATCTGTAACCCCTCACAACTTTAACGAGGCGGAGGTTGATGCCTTGATAAATGAAGCGATAAGGAATGGCCGCGGTAAAAGGAAAAATTAGGCGCTTCGTTATTGATGTAAACACCTACGTCACCATTTTCATCAATCAGGAAACTGAATGGCTGTTGCAGTATATTGCAAAAAACAGGATTGAAATTTTTATTGATTCCCACCTTTTGAATGAATTGGCAAGGGTATTGGAATACCCTAAAATCAAAAGGCTACTTCCTTTAGGGCCTGCACTGTATTTGAATTTTGTACGTATAATAAGTACCGAAGTTGTAGCAAGCCCTTTCGGTGTAAGCAGCCCCGACCCAATGGATGATTACTTGTTTGACCTGGCATTGTCAACACACGCCAAGTTGCTGGTCACCGGCGATAAAGCCCTATTGGAGTGGACTAATGCCCCGGTAGAAACGATTTCGCTACCGTCATTTAAAAAAATGTTTTGACGAACTGCATTATCCCTACTTTTGCCAAAAACAATAATTATGGCAATACAGATAGGGCAGCAAGCCCCGGATTTTTCCCTTCGCGACAACCAAAAGAATACAGTAACGCTAAGCAGCCAGCGCGGCAAAAATGTTGTGCTGCTGTTCTTCCCGCTGGCATTTACCAGCACCTGCACTAAAGAGCTTTGTTCGGTACGCGACAACATTACGTTTTATAATAACACCAATGCACAGGTATATGGCATATCTGTTGATTCGCTTTTCTCGTTGGATAAATTCAAGCAGGAGCAGAACCTGAACTTCCCTTTGCTGAGCGACTTTAATAAGGATGCGTCAAGGGCTTACGAGAGCATTTATGAAGATTGGTTTAACGATATGAAGGGCGTATCTAAGCGCTCGGCTTTTGTAGTAGATAAAGATGGCGTTGTGCGCTATGCTGAAGTACT
>CANBTK010000453.1 GCA_947372365.1 Flavipsychrobacter stenotrophus
GAATCCACTCGCCCTTAGCCAGTCTTCGGGAAAGGTACATTTAACGACCCTCCACGAAATGTTTATATTGTTGTTTGTCGGGAAGATGCCGTTAATGCCAGAAGTTTTTTCGGAATAGTCTATTTGTATTTCGCTTTTGTCAATTGTAAATGACTGCGCATTTACAATTTGTGGGATTAGCAGGCAAAGGGCTGCATAAATGAGTAAGGTGGTTTTTTTCATGTCATTATTTTTTTAGTTAAGTAAATTTATGAGATTATTAACAGAATTCGATAAATTTTCTAAACTTTTATAAAAAAACAATAACGATAAAATTTACTGCATTTATTTTACTTATTTCATCTCTTTGTAGGTGCTATTATTATGCTAATAATTAACACGAAATAAATAGATATTTAGTTAAATTGATTTAAATTATATTTAAAATTAATAATTAATTCACCATTTTGTCGGCACAGCAACTACTGGCAAAAGCATCGGGTTTTGCTTTAAAGGCATAGCCCATCCCCAAAATGTAACCCATCGCTTCGCGCAGCGCTTCGTTACTTTTAAACTGAGGGTTGGTATTGATGTCGGCGTGTACCTCCATTTCAATATCGTATTTGTTAAACAAGTCGCACAGCTCGTAGGCAATCTCTATACTATGTGCAACTTCCACCAGCATCCTTTCTTTTATAGAATAGGGCTGCTTTGTTTTTTCGTTGCTGATGAACATAAACCCGCCTTGCTTTTCCCTCAGGAAAACAATGACAGTTGCAAATTCGGTTTCACCAAACCTCACTTGTGAATCGGTGCCTATGCATACTTTCAATTTATAGCCTGCATTAGTTTCACGCACTATCGCATCTTCTACTGCATTTTTCACTGGTGTTTTAAGGGGTTCGCCACTAAATTTTCGCCAAATCATTTGAATTACAGTTTAGTTGTATTAAAGTTACGGAGTATTGATGTGCAGAAAGTTATTTTCTATATTAAGGAAATGTAAAATGCACATGGTATTAACATTTTACCATTTGGCTCAGGTATGCGTATTCCTTTCATTATTTAATGGGTGCCTGGGTTTGCCATGTACGGCCATTACGCACACATATGGTTGATAGTGAGTGTTTTAACGCCTTTTTTTAATGTGCTATGATATTTTTAAATTCTATTCTATATCTTTAATGCCTGATTTTAGGGATGTTTTACTACTATCACATATTCTGGGAAATTTAAATGAATAATATGAAGAAGAAATTTTTACTATTACCTATCCTTTTGATGGGCCTCTACGTAACCATCACTAGCTACCATAGCGGGGCCGCTGCCACAGGCAGTATAGATGGTACCGGAGCCCGTGGCGGCAGCGGCTGCGGCAGTTGCCATGGCTCTTCAGCCACATCTAGCACCACTGTTACTATTACGCTTGATTCGGCGGGCATACCCGTTACGCACTATGTGGCCGGTGGTTCGTACAACATTACCATTCATGGCACCCAAACGTCATCTTCGCTTTCATTGCCCAGGTTTGGCTTCCAGTTAACAGCTGTGAATTCGAGTGGCGCAGGCACCACATCTGCAACCAACGCAGGTACACTGGCAACTTCTGGCTTGCCAACGGGCTGCTCAAACAACACCATCGGCTCATTGCATTTTGTAGAACAAAATACGTGGCTGGTTGCAACAACAGGCAGCGGCGGCGCAGGCACTACCTATGTTGAATCAATACCATGGACTGCCCCAAGCACCGGCGCAGGTACAGTTAAGCTATATGGCGTTGTTAATGCCATCAATTTTAACGGTACTGACGATGCGGGCGACAAATGGAATAATACCAATGTGAGCATTACTGAAGAAAACGCTCCTATAACTGGAACGCTTACCGTTTGTACCAGCGCTACCACAGCGCTTGCATGTGCTACTTCGGGCGGTACATGGAGCAGCGGCAGTACATCGGTTGCCACTGTATCTACCTCAGGCGTTGTTACTGGTGTTACAGCGGGGTCAGCTGTAATTTCATATGCTACTTCTTTAGGCACCAGCACCGTTACTGTTACCGTATTGGCTGCGCCTTCAGGCGGGGCTATTACCGGTCCGCTGAGCGTTTGCGTTGGTGCTAATACAACCCTGTCCAATGCCACCGCAACAGCAGGCGGCACCTGGTCATGCACTCCTGCCGGTATTGCAACAGTTAACCCAGCCACAGGTAATGTTACAGGCATTTCGGCGGGGGTATCACATATTACCTATACCGTTACCAATGCATGCGGAACTGCTTCTGCAACCAGGAATATTAATGTGTTGCCGCTTCCAGCGCCTGGCGCTATTACTGGTGGTTCATCTGTTTGTGTCGGCGGTACGCTGGCCCTTGCCGATACCCCGTCTGGCGGTATCTGGAGCAGTACCGTAACATCGGTAGCTTCTGTTACTACTTCAGGTTTAGTTTCAGGCTTAAGTGTTGGTTCTTCAATTATCAGTTATACCGTTACTAATTCGTGCGGCGCAGTAGCTGCTACTCAGTCGGTAAGTGTATTGCCAGCCCCAACTGGTGGTGCTATATTAGGGCCTACCAGTGTTTGTGTGGGCAGCAGCATTACCCTTACCGATGTAGGCGCCAGCAGTGCTGGCACCTGGAGCAGCTCGGCAACGGGTGTGGCTACAATTGACGCTACGGGCAGCGTAACGGGCATAGCGGCAGGTACTACTACTATTAGTTATTCGGTTACCTCAGCCAGTTGTGGGTCAGCAGTAGCTACCTACACTATAACGGTTAACCCAACTCCATTTGCTGGCCCCATCTCCGGTTCATCAACAATCTGTGTGGGCGCAACTTCAACCTATACCGATACCTCGGTTGGCGGCACATGGACAAGCAGCTTTCCGGGTGTGGCGACCATTTCGGCTTCCGGCGTAGTGACAGCTATTGCTGCAGGTGCTACCACATTATCTTATACAGTTACTTCGGCCACCTGTGGCATATCGGTGGCTACTTTACCTATTACGGTTATATCCTCGCCAAGTGCAGGCACTATTTTGGGCCCATCAGCAGTTTGCGCAGGGTCCACAATTTCTTTAACCGATGCTACGTCAGGCGGTGTGTGGAGCAGCTCCAGCACATCTAATGCTACAGTGAACACAACAGGCACTGTTACCGGTGTTGCTGCTGGCAGTGCCGTTATCAGCTATTCCGTTACCACATCATGCGGCACAGCGGTAGCCACACAAAGCATAACTATAAACCCGCTACCAGTTGCAGGCTCTATTTCCGGGCCTACGAGCGTTTGTGCGGGTTCTAATATTACATTAACCGAATCAGCAACCGGCGGTAACTGGAGCAGCGTGGCAACGGGTATAGCCACAATAAGTACAGGCGGTGTGGTAACTGGCGTTACTGCCGGGTCTACCTCTATCAGCTATACTGTTATTAACAGTTGTGGCCTG
>CANBTK010000454.1 GCA_947372365.1 Flavipsychrobacter stenotrophus
AGGCGCCATTGGTGCCGTAATTGAACGCCCCGATATGTATGGCTACCTTTCGGGGTGGGACAACCTTAAGATATTTGCTGCCCTAAGCGATAAGAACATAAAACCAGCACGGCTGCATGAGGTATTGGAAGTTGTGGGTTTAAAGGGACGTGAAAAGGATAAGGTTAAGGCCTATTCACAAGGCATGAAACAGCGGCTGGGCATTGCTATAGCGCTGGTGCATAAGCCTGATTTGCTGATACTTGATGAACCAACTAACGGGCTGGACCCTCAGGGCATAGCCGAAATGCGCACGCTTATACAGTCGCTGAGCCAGGACCATGGCAAAACCATACTCATATCATCGCACCTGCTGCACGAAATAGAGCAAATTGCTACCAGCATGATAATTATACATAAAGGCAAAAAGGTGGTGGAGGGCAAGGTCAATACCCTGCTTAACCCCGATGAAAGCCTGGTGGAAGTGGTAATAAAGCCTGACGCTGAAATGACCCTGAAGCTTGCCGCAAGCCGCTGGTACGATAACATAGCCGCTTTTGAACCGAATATGGTAACATTTAAAATGAACCCGCAGCACACGCCTGAGCTAAACAGGTGGCTGGTAGCGGAGGGGCTTGATGTCATAGAAATCAGGTCGAAACATTCATTAGAAGCATACTTTTTAAGCCTTACAAATGATTCAGTTATTACGAATTGAGCTTTATAAAATTTTCAGGCGGCCCCGCACGTATATCAGTTTTGGTATCATCACCGCTATTGTATTCGTGATTCAACTGGCCATGCTCAGCGACGGCAAGTCGTTCCTGGGCTTTGTGATGTCGGGGGTAAACGAGCAGTTCGATATTCAGGGCAATATTCTGAATGGCTACCTGGTTACCTACATCATACTGCAATCGCTGCTTATACATATCCCGCTTTTGGTGGCGCTGGTAGCTGGTGATGCGCTAGCAGGCGAGGCAGCAGGCGGCACCCTGAGGTTATTGCTTACTAAACCTATTTCTAGGGCAAAACTGGTGCTCATGAAGTTCACCAGCAGTTTTATTTACACTGTGCTGCTTATTATATGGCTGGCTGTAGTAGGGCTGTTTGGTTCGCTGGCATTGTTCGGCCAGGGGGATATGATCAACCTGAAAAGCGATGCATTTGTGATGCTGCTGCAGCATGACGTAATGTGGCGCTATATGGCGGCATTCCTTTTTGCGACATTGGCTATGACAACTATTGCATCGCTGGCGCTGTTGTTGTCTGCTTTCGCAGATAATAGTATCGGACCTATTATTTCTACAATGGGTATAGTGGTGGTGATAACTATACTATCTAACCTGGAGTTACCGTTGTTCGATAAGATTAAGCCTTACCTGTTTACGACGCACATGATAGGGTGGAAAGGATTTTTTGATGACCCGGTGCCATACCGTGCCATTGGGTTTTCGGCACTGGTTATGTTTTTATACACGGTGGTATTTTTATTGGCCACTATTTTCTATTTCAATAAGAAAGATATTAAATCATGAGGAAGCTATTGGGGATATGGGTTGTGTGTTTATTTGCGGTTACCGCCAGTGTTAAAGCGGCAGAAGCAGATAAGTTGTTTTATGCGCTGAGGGCCAAAGTATTAACCGTGAAAGACTATAAGGCAGATGTACGCATGAAAATTGACATCAACCGGATGAGGATACCACAGTTGAAAGGGATACTCTATTTTAAAAGCCCCAATAAAATGAGGCTGGAAAGGCAAGGCGGGCTTTCCATATTGCCCAAAAAGAACATTAACCTCACGCTCAGTAACCTGATGCCGGAAGGCAACGTTACAGTTATTGATGCTGGCACTGGCACAATAGACGGGAAAAAAGTGCGCATCATAAAAGTAATTCCCGAAGATGACCTGGGGCAGATAATACTCTCTAAACTTTGGATTGACGAAGCCAGCATGCTGATATTAAAAACGGAAACTACCAGCCGCAATGATGGCACAATTGCAATGGACCTCACTTTTGGTAAGTACGCCAGCTACTCATTGCCCGACCATGTAACTATTACAATGGATGTAAAGGATTACAAGTTGCCCAAGGGCATCACCATGGACTATAACGATACCCCGCCGCCACCCCCTAAAAACCCTAACGAAAAGAAGCCTAAAACCCAGAAGGGCACTATACAGATAAGCTACCTCAGTTACGACATTAATAAGGGGATACCTGATGACCGGTTTAAGGATCAGGGGTAGGAGTAGGGGTATTCCTTCCACTAAATAGCCCCAGGTTCGCGGTTTATTTATGTGCTATTATATTGGCTGCTAGATGTATACGTGTGAATTTCATAACTAACTTCTGAAATCATGTACCACTAAATCGTGGTAATCTGCTCACTTTTACACTGTAAATAGAGGTAAAATACAAAAGGGCAGCAACCATGATTAACGTTACAGAAGGAAACAGCGCTACAGTGCCCGGGGCAACCGGCACAAAAATGAATCATCATTCAGAGCTTAAAGCACTGCTTTCAATAAGGAAGTTCAGTGCCGGGCTGGCCGACCATAAGGAACAATTCGCCAACATTGAAAATGGTTTACCAGAATGGCGTAAAAACGCACTGGCGCTCGCTGGCACTGGCATAGCGCCTGATAAAAAGGAAACCTGGGAAAGCGTAGTTAATAACATAAACAGCGCTGTGCTTGAAATCATCAAGCTATTGAATTCAGCCAGCCAAAACGTGGAATTCAAAGCCCGTGTTGATACGTCATGGCTTTGGCAGGAGTTTGGGCCGCGCATGGAAAAACTACGTGAATTGTGTAAAATAATGGATGAGCTGGGGTTTGAAATACTCCCCGAAAATGAGCGGCCACTCTGGAAAGCTAACCCTTTAAATTTTCAGGAATCAGTCCTTCCCCTATTGGATTCCCATGCCACAGCCTATAAGATGGAGTTGCAAATGATTGAAAAATATACCCCAGCCGAACTCAGCAAAGTAACGCAACTGATACTGGATAAAATCCCCGAAAACTTCACCTTTGAAGAAGCCGAAAAATATGAGCGCGATTACCTCAAAGCAATGGGCGAACTTGAAAAGGAGCTTCATGAAGAAAAAAACCTTTGGGATACATTCCTGGATATTTTAGCTGGCGGAGCACACCAAACACCATCAGAACGGGTAATGCTCAACAGGTGGATCGAAGGTGAAAAAGGCGACCTTTAAAATTGATATATTACTTCTTAATGTTGGCTTGTTCGAGAGAAGGTATTGATATCTAGCCTGAACAGTCAGTTAAGCAATAGCTGATATTTAGGCTGCTTCACGCGCAAAAAACGAGTCATAACAAACACTACAAAACCAGTTGTGGTATTGAAAGAAACATAGCACACTTCAACGAGGTATTGGGCTTAATGCCATAAACTACTTAATAACCCCATACTCT
>CANBTK010000455.1 GCA_947372365.1 Flavipsychrobacter stenotrophus
TCGGCATTTACAGGCCGCAAAGTAAAGCCTTTCCTGGCTATGACAGGGGAAATTACCCTCCGCGGGCAGGTACTGCCTGTGGGCGGCATAAAGGAAAAAGCCCTTGCCGCAAAACGTGCAGGTATAAAGGACATAATAATGCCAAAGCAAAATGAAAAAGACGTTGATGAAATAAACGCCGAATATATTAAAGGGCTGAGGTTCCACTATGTAACCGACGTGAACCAGGTGCTGGCACTAGCTTTGAAGTAAGGTAGCCCATTGAAAAAGGTAATCAAAAGAATAGCGATATGGATAGGGAGTATAGCAGTAGTGCTTTACTCCCTATTTTGCATCTACCTGTATAGCATCCAGGAAACCATTTTGTTCAAGCCATACAAAGTGCCCGCCTTTTACAAATATGGGTACACTGCCGCACGAAAGAGCAGTTCCTTAAAACTCCTGATGGCGCAATCCTGAATTCTATTTTTGTAAAAGCGGACTCTGCAAAGGGCGTTATCTTCTGCCTGCATGGCAACGGTGGCTCACTGGCTAACTGGGACATGGTAGCGCCTACCTATACTGCGCTGCACTACGATTTCTTTATAACCGATTACCGGGGTTATGGAAAAAGTACCGGGGCAATAACAAGTGAACAGCAACTCTATGACGATGCCCAACAGGTATACAATGAACTAAGCAAAAGCTACCCCGAAGAAAAAATCACCATTCTTGGCTATTCCCTGGGTACAGGGGTAGCCACCTGGCTGGCTTCCCACAACCACCCCAAACGCCTCATCTTACAGGCACCCTATTACAACATGAGTAGCCTGATGAAGGAACATTTCCCATACATACCCACCTTCATATTGAAGTACAAATTACCAACCAATGAATTACTACCCAAGGTAAAATGCCAGATATTGATATTTCACGGAGACTGCGATGGAGTTATTGACTGCCAGCAATCAATACAGTTAAAACCATTGCTAAAACAGGGCGAAGTATATATGCTACTTAAAGCACAGGGCCACAACAGGATAAATGCGAATGAGGAATACCTGAAGGTTATAGAGAGTGTGCCATAAAAGTGCTTTCTACTTACCCTACCCCAACGCTTTCTTATTTCTGTATAATCTCAATTTACTTTACAACCCCACTCCAAATTTCTTCCCTATCTCATTCAGCTCATGAACCAGGCTTTCTGGTATGGGTATTCCGTCCTTCATTCTTATTGCTTCCATTACGCGTTCAGGGTCACCGGGAATGAGCACATTTTCGTGCCCCGGGGCTGGTGTTGATGCGCGGAAGCGGCTTATCCAGTTATCCATATGCGATTTGAAATCTTCAGCAGGGCGGAAAGCATCCACACGCATCGCGCCAAAGAAATGGCCCAGCCCTTTACCGGGCATATTTTCGGGCATAGGCACATATGCCGGGAACGGCGGCGCCCATGGGCCGTAGCTTGCCCCACTCAGCACCGCTGAAAAAATATCTACTATGCTGCCTAGCGCATAGCCTTTATGGCTGCCATGCTCCCGGTCGCTACCCAGGGGCAGCATCAGGCCGCCATGCTTCAGGGCATGAGCATCGGTGGAATCATTGCCTTCCTTATCCTGCACCCAGCCTATCGGCACATCTTCATTCTTGCGTTGTTGTATTTCCAGTTTGCCGTTAGCTGCGGTAGTCGTAGCGAAATCAGCTACAAAAGGCGGCTGCTCACTGGCGGGTATAGCTACAGCAATAGGGTTAGTGCCCAGCATGCGCTCTATGGAAAATGTTGGTGCTACCAGTGCGCTGGCATTGGTCATGGCCATGCCTATCATATCATGCTCCAGCGCCATCATGGCATGGTAACCGGCTATGCCAAAATGGTTACTGTTGCGCACGCTTACCCAGCCCGTGCCTACATTTTTGGCCTTATCAATAGCCACCTGCATAGCGAATGGCGCCACAACCAGCCCCAGGCCGGCATCGCCATCTACCACCGCTGTCGATGGTGTTTCATGCACAACCCTTATGTCAGGCGTAGCATTGATCCTGCCAGCTTCCCACAGGCGAATATAGCCCGCCAGCCTGGCCACACCATGGCTGTCAATACCCCGCACATCGGCAGATAGCAATACTTTAGTGGCAATCTCTGCGTCGGCAGTACTGCAGCCCATAAACAGGAAAATGTCTTTCGTAAACTGTGTTAGCCTTTCGTATGAATAGTGTTCGTACATGTGTTTAAATTAATTGAAGCCCTGTAGGTGCGCCAAACCTTTATGGCCTGGGGCTACTACCGCTAGTTATGCAATAACAGGTCGCGCAGCATTGCCCTTGCCTGCTCATTAGCCGGGTGCCGTTTCAGCAAATCGTCAAGGCACTTGGTTGCATCAGCATCGCGCTGGTTATTATGGTACCATATCGCCAGGTTAATAAGGTTTTGTTCGTAATCAGGGTCCAGCTGCCGGGCATGCAGCAGGTAGTTATAAGCCATGGGGTTGTTGCCATCCTGCATATAAATGTAACCCAGGTTGGTGTTAATGCTCACATGGTTAGGGTTCTCCCCCATTGCAAAATTAAATACCTTCATGGCATCCTTTGGCTTTTGCAGGGCAAGCAGGCAGGTGCCGTATTTATTCTGAAAGTCTAACGACAGGGGCCAAATTTCAGTAGCCCTTTTATACCTTGGCTGCGCCTTTTCTGGCTGCTGCAGCTGGAAAAACGACTCCCCAACCCTATAGGCGGCCCACGCATCATTCATCAGCTCAGGCTTTACCGAATCGGCATATTTTGCCACCTGCCCATAATCTTTTAGCAGGAAGTACGCCCTTATATAGTCACGGTTCTGCTTTTGTTGCGACTCTACCGCCTGTTGCCTGCCCAGGTACATTATCGCTGAATCCAGCAGGTTTTTTACAGGGGTGTACCGCTCATAAAATTCCATAAAGCCACGGGCTGTGGTTATAGCATCGGGTTTGTCGTTATTAAAGCACTTCAGCCCCAGGAAGGCGGTTATCTTCTTTTGCAGGGTATCGGCTACAGGCCGCTTGCGTATAAAGTGGTCGGTAACTGCTACGTGGGGTATATCTATACTACCATTGTGCGGCATATGGCAAGTTACACAGTCATTGTTTTTAGCCGCGCGAACCTGCATAGCTTCGCCACATTGCTTTTGGCCTACGGCAGCGCCATGGCAGCCCTGGCAGGCATTAAGGTACTGGGCGCGTGGGGTGAACTTGACACTAACGTGTGGGTTATGGCAGTTGATACAGCTCATCTTGCCCGATTCCACATAGCAGCGGCTCTTCTTCATGCGCTCCACATGCGATGCCATTATCATTTTATCCTGCGCGCCCTCATACTGCGGCATGAATACATTCATCACTTCCGATAGCTTCATACCGGGATGGAAATCGAAGAAGTTTTTGCCATCATTCAGCACGGCAAT
>CANBTK010000456.1 GCA_947372365.1 Flavipsychrobacter stenotrophus
TGTATGGCATAAGAAGTATCGGCCACCCAAAAATCGCCCGTGAAACAGCTTTCGCCTGCACGCTTGGGGTAAAACTGCACCAGTATTATACGGTGGCCATAAGCCATCTGGGTATCTTTTATTTTGTAACGGTAATAGAATATGCCATCGTTGCTAATAGGGCTTATGAATTTCTTATCAAATACCGGTATGTAATTGTTGTAAATATTCACATTCTGGTACAGGGTGCCCAGGTATTTAACTATGTTTTCGTTATTCACCCCCTTTACCATACTTGCCTTAATAAATTCCCTTTGCTTTTTAGGCTTGCCGGAGAAATAGAAATCCGAAAGGGTTTCGGTGAGGTAAAGCGGCAGGTAAGGCTTGGTTTCCGATACCGAGTCCAGGTTATCAAATATGAAGCTGTAGCTTTTGAGCAAAGGTATTTTCTGGAACTGGGCACGGCTAAGGCGCTGTAGGTCGGCCTCCAGCCTGTTGTAGGCTTCGTAACTGTAATTATTCAGGCGGTCGGGGTTATTATCTGGCTTGTGCGCTATTATCTTCCGCATCAGTATTACCCCGGGGTCTTCGTAAACACCCTTCACCGTTACTTCCTTTAGCGAACCTGCAGCCCTTTCCAGTTCTATCACAAACTTAAAGCTGTGCGGCCCTGCCGGTAAGTATTTATTTACGGCGTTGTACCCCATTGCCTGCACAAAAAGGGAGTCGGAAGGGAGGGAATCAATAGCAAATGAAAAATTGCCATCTATATCGGCTGTCGTGCCTTTTAAGGCCTGCCTGAAATAAACATTGGCAAAAGGGATGCCTTCGCTGGTGTTCATGTCCTCTACTTTACCCGATATGGTGTAGCCTACCGCTACCGGGGCTTCCTTTTTAAGGGTATCGGCAACAACGGGCAACCCACGCAATGTATCGGCATGGCGGGCTGTGTCGTTTGTTTGCGCTAATAGGGGCAAACTAATAAAAGACAGGTAAATAAGTACAATTACCGTTTTCAAATTAACTTTCAAAGCGCATCTTCTGTAAAATGCTAAAATAACGAAAAATCGTGCCAGAATTGGAATTAATTGGGCTACGCCGTTAAAAAAGCCAGATTACCATTCCAGGGCGGGGTCGGTATTGGCCCGGTCCGCTTTGTATTGCTTACGGGTTTCTATCTTTTTAACCTGCCTGTCATAAATAAGGCGGGCTATCTGCATGGCTACATCAGCCTCATGCATTACGCCGTGCAGTTTCTTTTCCGAAATGTCAAGCCTGTACATCAACTGAAAAAACGATTCTGCCCCACGGTCTATGAGAACAACCACCCTTGCCTCCAGCATTTTCAAAATTTCTTCTTCCGAAAGTATTTCCGGCACCGTGAGGCCCCATTCCTGTTGCAAGGCCGTTGCGGTTTCCTGTAGTGTGTCCATAAGCAGGGATGCCCTTTATTTATTGTACTTAAAGTTACGCACTTTTTTGCCTGCGTAGCATGTTAACTTTATCCGAGCCTTCACCCCGCGGGTTTAGCAGCTTATGTTAACAACCATTATACAGGATTTCAAATACATATATAACCAAAACACAGCTAATTAGGCAAATAGGCCCCGACAATACAAAATTTCAACTGAATGGCACCATTTTTTAGAGCCATTTCTTAACCAGTTGTTAATTGACACTGTGAATATGTGGATAACTAAAGTTTTTTTGTACTATTGTACTTTAAATTGCAAGCTTATGCCGTCCAAAAAATATCAATCAGCCATTGAAAGCAACAATGCTTTTATGGTAAAAATGGAAGACCTTGTTAAGGAAATTATCATACAAAATAATATACCCTACTACCGCATTGAGTCCAGGATGGACGAACAGCAAAGGCAAACAGGCGAATACACATACCTACCCGCAATAAGGGTTATTACCTACTTTGAAGATTCGGTTACCAAAATATCAGAAGTACTCAGTTCAGAATTCGACGTTGTTAACGAGCGCTCTATTGATAAAAAGAAGCTTAGGGCCGATAATTTCTCTTACAAGCAGATACAATACCTTGCTTCGCTGAAACCAGCAAGGCAGGAGTTAACAGAATATAAAAGGCTGGGGAGTACCAAGTTTGAAATACAGGTTTGCTCTATGCTACAGGACGCATGGTCAGGCATTGAAAAAGAACTGGGGTACGATAGCGCTACTTTCCCTGAAGAAATGAAGCGTGATTTCTACAGGGTAGGCGCCCTGCTGGAGATGGCCGACCTTGAATTCCTGAAAATAAGAAGCCTGCTCAGCTCAAAGTCGGGCTGGATAGCCCCGGGTACCGATGCGGACAGCGAACCAGCGAAGGCTGTTAATGCGCCGGTTGCAGCTGCGCCACAGCCAGTGCCGCAGCCTGTTATTGCTGCTCCCCCTGCACCACAGGCTATACCACAGCAGCCGGTGATTGAAGAGTACATTCCGCAGCAGCCTATGCCACAACAGCCGTATGCTAACGGGCATATTGGCAATGGCATTCCGCAGCAGCAGCCAGGCGCACAACAGGCACCGCAGTATTACCAGCAACCTGCACCACAGCAACCGCAGGCGCAGCAATACTATCAGCAGCCACCTGTAAACAATAATAATATACCACAAGGCTATATTGCCAGTAACGACATACCGCAGCAAAATATACCACAGCAAGTAATACCACAACAGCCAGTGCCGCAGCAATATGTGCCGCAGCAAGTTGTGCCACAGCAGCCTGCACCTCAACCAAGCATACCGGTACAGCACATACCTGAGCCATTTATACCACAGCAGCCTATAGTAAATGCAGCACCCAATGTGCCGCACATGGATGTGATAGACATGAATGTAAACCAGCCGTCTAAATTAGCGTTCAACGTTAATGAAGTGGGCGAATCAAACGCAGCTACCGCGCCACAGGTTAACAACCTGGTACTGGAGCAAACCAATGGCCTTGCTAACACACCGGTTGTAAACAGCGAACCTGCAAAAACGCCAGCTGAAGATTCAGTTGCCCTCAATATTGATAAGGTGGATACCTTCAATATGAATGTAAACGGGCTGCTGGAAAGAAGGACTGAAGTAATAAGGGACAAGGAAGATGCCGACGATTCGCACATACCTTTCTATGAGCGCGAAGAAAAACCAGCGAAGCCGGCCGCTTTCGATGAGAACGCCCAGATGACCGATGATATGCTGAAGGACTATGTGGCCAAGAGCAAACTGGTAAAAGAAGTAGATGCTGAAGTAGCCCGCCGCTCAGGCGCTACGCTTAATGCAGAAGTAGATGTGGAAGGCGATGTAGAAAGGCTGAAATTCCTGAAGGTGTTTTCAATTAAACAATTGCACGAAAGGATACAGGACAATAAGAACGACATTGTGGCTTTTGCCGAAAAATGGATTGGCTCCGACAATGGCGGCTCATTCGATTCTGGT
>CANBTK010000457.1 GCA_947372365.1 Flavipsychrobacter stenotrophus
GAATGTACGGGGTTAGCATCGGTAGAGGTGGTACCATCGCCAAACGACCATGAATAAGTAAGGCCGCCGCCTGTAGATGTGTTGGTGAAAGTAACAGGCGCACCCAGGCAAACACTAGGGGCTGATGCGGTAAACGAAGACGTTACTGAGTGGTTAAATGTTACCGGAAGGCTAATGGTATCCTGGCAGCCACCAGAGTTGTGGTACAGCAAGTGTATAGTATACGTACCCTGCACTGCATAAATGTGCCTTGGGTTAGTTGCGGAGCTATCCAGCGGCGAACCATCGCCATAATCCCAAACTGATGTATTGCCAGGAGGCGTAGAGTTATTGAACAGGAATACTGTATCGGCAATGCAGCCGGGATGTGGCTCCAGCGTAAAATCTGCAACAACCCTTGTACCGCCTGATGAGCTGACGAGGGATGACATATCTACGTGTATGAAAGAATACGAAGTATCATCGCAACCCAATGCGGCAGCTATGTATGTAGTAGGCGTAGCTGGAGACACTGCCAAAGTAGGGCCAGTGCCCAGAAAAGCGCCGGTAGAGCTATCAAACCAGTATGTAGCAGAAGAAGCCAGCGGAACCGGCGCAAAACCTATAGATGATACTGAATAAGCCGAAAAAGAGGCATTAGGCGTAAACTGCCACGATTCGTTAGTAGCTGTCCACACTGATGGGAAATCCCTGCCTGGCGCTGCTGTAGCAGCAGTACCCGCTGCGTTCTGGACACCTACTATTGCATAGCCATTATTCCAGGTAGAGCATACTGTTTTATGGGCTATGTGCGTTTCTGCAATGTTAGATGTTTCATACAGTACAATCTGGGAGGTAGTCCATTGTGTTGTGCAGGAGAACATAGCATCATGGCAAAATGAAACTACAAATTTGCGGTTAGGCGCAGTGCCAACTGTGGAATAGGTAATAGTACCACCGTAAACAACGTCAATATCGCACCAAGGGCCACAAACACAGTTTTTAACCGTGGCATTGCCTAAAAGGACCGAGGTGATAGACCAGCCAAAACCAGAGCCTGCAAGCGACGTATCAAAACAAATAGCGCCATTGCCCCCTATAATACACCGCGTATAGCTGGTGCCGTAAAAGTTAAAGCTGAACCCTATAGGAATTACTGCTGTTGACCACTGGTCATCTACCGTAATGCCCGATGATATAGGGGTTTCGCCTAAAAGCGAGGCATGCATTGTGGTACTTGTAACACCACAATTCACCGAATCAACACCCAATGTGATTTGGGAATAGCCTTTGCCCAAAAAAGAACTAAACAAAACACACAATACCAACGCAACCTTAGTAGTAAAATTAATTTTCATAACTAGCCTCATTTCAATAGTTTTCAGTAGCCGGGGGCTACCGTCATTTAATTAATAAATAATTATTAACTGAGTATTAAAAACCCTACGTCCATAAAGACAGTAGAATTAGGGGAAAGGTTGGTATAAAGATAAGATAAATGGCTTATAATTGCAAGCAACGGCCACCGTAGTGTTAAAACCACCTTAATAAACACCTGATAACATGCCAATTAAACATGCACCAGCAATACTATTTGAGCCCGAAAGCCTTGCCTGGCAACGCTATTAAAAAAACATATAATACTGCATCAATTCAGGCTCCCCAATGGAGATAAAGAATTACCTCCCTGTGTTATCAAGGGTAGTTTTTACAACATTGCTGCGCTTGCCGCCAGGGGTTATAACAGTTGTTTGGAGGTCAATGGATTTGCCAGCAGGGACGGTTATGCGCAACGGGCCAGCCACCCATAAATCGGTTTCGCGGGGGGTAAAGCCGTCAATAGTATAAAACACTTTACCACCCTCTACGGTTGGCGATATGGTAAATTTATAATCGCCGCCTTTTAATGTGGTATCGCTTACGCCCATAGGCTCAGGCACCCGTAAGTTATACCCCTTCTTTTCCAGCACCGATAGCTGCCTGGGCACCCTGTCCTGCATAAAATCATTAAAGTCTTTATTAGCCGTTGGGGTCCAGGCCACCTCCGCAAGGGCCAGCATGCGCGGCAACAGCATAAATTCGGCTTTAGCTGGCGTGGCTATGTACTCCGTCCATAAATTGGCCTGTACGCCTATAATGTGCTTTTGCTGCTCAGCATTCAGTACCGCAGGCACAGGGTCGTAAGCATAGGTTTTGGCTAATGGGGCATTGCCGCCAATAGAAAGCGGCTCCTGTGCCGATTTGCCCTGCGCATGGTCAAAATACATGCCGCCGCTGCCCGGGGTCATGATAACATCATGGTTAAGCTGCGCTGCTGCAATGCCGCCATTTTCGCCCCTCCAACTCATCACCGTAGCATTAGCTGCCAGGCCGCCTTCCAGTATCTCGTCCCAGCCTATCATATTGCGGCCACTGGCATTGAGGTGGCGCTCTATGCGCTGCACAAAGTAGCTCTGCAAGCCATTTTCGTCCTTCAGTGCTTCCCGCTTAATCAGGTTCTGGCAGAAATCAGACGCCTTCCAGGCATCTTTGGGGCATTCGTCGCCGCCTATATGTATGTACTTGCCGGGGAACATATCCATCACTTCATCCAGTATATCAAATAATATCCTGAAGGTGGTATCTGTAGGGCAATAGACATCTGCAATAACGCCCCAGGATTCCGATACCCTATAAGCCTTTGATGGGTCGCAGCTCAGTATAGGGTAAGCAGCAATAGCCGCTGTGCTATGGCCCGGCATTTCTATTTCAGGTATTACATTAATGTAGCGCTCTGCGGCATAAGCAACCACTTCTTTTATCTGCTCCTGGGTGTAGAAGCCGCCATAAGGTGTGTTATCAAACAAATCAACATTATTGCCGGCAAAGTTGCCCACTTTGGTTTGTGCACGGTTACTGCCTACACTGGTAAGCTTGGGGTATTTTTTAATTTCCATACGCCACCCCTGGTCATCGGTAAGGTGCCAGTGGAAATTATTCAGCTTGTAAGCAGCCATTACATCAATGTACTTCTTCACAAAATCGACATCGAAAAAATGGCGGGCAACATCCAGGTGCATGCCACGGTATTTAAAGCGCGGTTCGTCTTTTATTTCGGCGCAGGGTATATTGGCATAGCCCTTCTTGTCAGGCGTTATCATCTGTACCAGCGTTTGTACGCCATAGAAGAGCCCTGGCCCGCGGCCATTAAGCACCACCTGGTCTTCCGTAACTTTCAGTTCGTAGCCCTCAGGTGCAGTAGCACCTTTAAAATTGGTGAGCACCAGTATGCTGTTTTTCATAGGGCCAGCCTTCTTGCCCATAGTATTAATATCTACAACACTATTGCTGTAGCCGTTTTTGCGCAGGTATTCTTTCAGGAATACAACCGCCTTGTGCGCCTGCGAATCAATGAGGAAGTTCGTTTCGGGGGTAATAGCAAATTTGCCTTT
>CANBTK010000458.1 GCA_947372365.1 Flavipsychrobacter stenotrophus
TATGTAGAAAACCTTTACATATACCACTTAATGAAACTGTACGAAGAGTTCAAAGACAAGGATTCGCAAAGCCTGCTTGCAGATATGAAGGCTTACAGCAAATCTTACAGCGAAATAATAAAGGGCTCTAAAGACATGACGCCTACTAACGTAAACAAAGCAGTAAGCCTGATTACGGACTTAAGGAACAAGCTGGTAAAATAAGCCGGCACTATTATAAAAGTTATTACAAATGTAGGGGCTGGAAATTATTCCGCCCCTACATTTCATAAAAGGGATACCCCAAAACAATTATATTCGCCATTGGGCAATAACTCCACCCACCAACCCATCTTGTTATGAATGACAGCATTTTAAGGGCTTTAATGCAGCTGTTTGCCATAGTAGCCAACACCGATGAGGTTGGCTTAAAGGGGCGTGAGATAGTGGAGCGTTTCCTGCGCAGGCAGCTGAGCAGCAACTTTGTTACGCACTACCTTGAAGTATATGATGCTTTCCTGGATAAGCTGAAGGGAAAGAATGAAGAAGGGAAAATAAGGAAAAAAACCTCGGTTAACTCGGTTAAGGTACTGAGGATATGCACCGAAATCAATAAAGAGCTGGACCAGAAACAGAAGCTGATAGTGCTCATCCGCCTGTTTGAATTCATTAATATCACCACGGAATCGGAAACAGAACAGAACCTTGAGTTCCTGAAAACAGTTGCCGAGACTTTCACTATTGATGACAATGACCGGGAAAACTGCTACCTGCTTGTAAAGGAGTCGCTGGGGTTCAGCGAAGCCGAAGCAGGCAATTTCCTGGTGGTAAACGCCCAACCGCAGCCCGATGGCCAATACCGCCACCTGCAGCGCGAAAGCCTTAACGGCAGGCTCACCTTCCTGGTTACCCGCGACCCGCAGTTATACATTTTCTCTTACTCAGGCACCGACCAGCTTTACCATGACGGCAGGGCTATCCTGCCAGATTCGGTATATGTTTTTGAGCCGGGCTCGGTAATACGCGGGGCTAAGCTTAACCCTGTTTACTACAACGATATTATACACACTTTCTCCGGCCACAACGTTGCCCAGAACATCAGTTTTGAGGTACAGGGGCTGGGGTATTCTTTCAGGGGCAATAAGGTAGCGCTGCACGAGCTTAGCTTTACCACTGCATCAAAAAACCTGGTGGGGGTAATGGGCAATAGCGGCGCTGGCAAAACCACTACGCTTAACCTGCTGAATGGTACGCTGAAGCCTACCAAGGGCAAAATACTGGTAAACGGGCTGGAGTTATACCCCAACAAGGACAAGCTACGCGGGCTGATAGGCAATATACCGCAAGATGACCTGCTGATAGAAGAACTAAGTGTTTTCCAAAACCTGTTTTTTAGTTCCAAGCTCTATTTTGGTGCGCTGGATGATGCCGAAATTACCCGTCGGGTTAACTACTGCCTGCAGGCGCTGGGGCTTTTTGAAATAAAGGATTTGCTGGTGGGCGACCCACTGAATAAGTTCATTAGCGGCGGGCAAAGGAAGCGGCTGAACATTGCGCTGGAACTGATACGCGAACCAGAGATTTTGTTTGTAGATGAACCTACGTCGGGCCTTTCATCTAATGATGCTGAAAATGTGATGGACCTGCTGAAACTGCTATCGCTATCGGGCAAGCTCATTTTCGTGGTAATACACCAGCCGTCATCTGAAATTTTCAAATTATTCGACCAGCTGCTGCTGCTGGATACTGGCGGCTACCCTGTTTATTTTGGCAACCCGGTTGACTCGCTCAGGTACTTTAAGCAGCAAATGAGTTATGTGGACTTTGAGCGCAGCGAGTGCGCAGAGTGCGGCAATATTAACCCTGAAGAGATTTTTAAGATACTGGAAGCCAGGACTGTAAATGAATTTGGCAAGCCCACTGCCGACCGTAAAATCCCTTCGGAAGAATGGTTTAAGCTATACAACCAGAATTTCGTAGATAATGCGGGTGCCAAAGGTGAAAACAGTGGCGTGCATGGCACAGGCGAAACCCCTAAGGTATCGGCACCGCTGGTGCAGTTCCTGGTTTATTTCCAGCGTAACTTCCTGGCCAAATTCAACAATAAGCAATACCTGGCTATAACGCTATGCGAAGGCCCGCTGCTGGCCCTTATACTTGCGGTTGCCCTGCGCGCCAGCAATGCAGGCAAGCCCTATAGCTTTGGCAACAACCCTAATATACCTGTTTACATGTTTATCTGCACTATTGTAGCCCTCTTCCTTGGGCTTATAGTAAGCGCCGATGAAATAATGCAGGATAAAAAAATACTGAAACGTGAGTCGTTCCTGATGCTGAGCCGCAACAGCTACCTGCTTTCCAAAGTGAGTTTTTTGTTTTTGGTTTCGGCGGTGCAGGCTTTGCTTTTCCTTATGGTGGGCAACCTGATACTGGGCTTTTCAGGGCTGTTTTTTGACTATTGGCTGGTACTGTTCTCGGTATCATGCTTTGGCAACCTGCTGGGGCTTAACATCTCATCGGCCATGAAAACAACCGTGGCAGTGTATATTCTTATCCCGTTTTTAGTTATTCCGCAAATAATGCTGAGCGGCGTGTTGGTGCGGTTTGAGGATTTGGGGCCGCTCGTAAGCAACGAATCGCGGGTGCCTGCCATTGGCAACATTATGGCATCGCGCTGGGCATATGAGGGGCTGGTGACCGACCAGTTTAAAAACAACAAATACGAAAAGCAATCGTTTGAGCTGGACCGCAAAATTAGCAACCTTAAGTACCGGCAGGGCTGGTGGAGCGACCCTATGCAGGATGAGATAGCCAAGGCTGAAGCCCTGCTGGCCAGGCCAGGCCTACCTGCTGATAGCACTGAAAAAGTGCAGCATTTCTTTACCCACGAATTCAGCGAACTCAGCCACGAGTACCCTAAACTAACGCTTGCCACCCTTGGTGGCATTAACACCGCAGGCGAGAAGGCGGCATTTATTGCCACCTGCAAACAAAATGTTGCTGCCGCAATCAAGTACGTAAACCAGGAACTGAGTACTGCATCGGAAGAGGCTGAAAAAAATAGTGCCAGCAGGCCTGCGGCGGCTTACAAAGAGCGTTATTGGAATGAGAAACTGGATGATATTGCGCTGAATAAAACCTCAAAAACACAGGTTGTCGTTACCTGCAGCGGGCTTGTGCGCCACTTTGAGCCGGTATTTGTAAAGTCGGAAAACAAGGGGTTGTTATGCGCACAGTTTTACTCCTACTCCAAATCATTTTTTGGGTGCCAGCTGGAAACAATATGGTTTAATGTTATTATTATCTGGCTCATGTCAGCCCTGCTTTACATAAGCCTGTACTTTGATGCAATGAAGAAAATGCTGGGGCCGAAATTAAATTTCTATAAACGTAAAAGGTAACCCTGTAAGCGATTGATAATCCTCCCCG
>CANBTK010000459.1 GCA_947372365.1 Flavipsychrobacter stenotrophus
TGGCACCATCAACAATAATAGGTTTACTGGTACTTGGGCTTATTGCAGGCTTAATGAGCAGTATGGTGGGTATAGGTGGTGGTGTGCTTATTGTGCCTTGCCTGGTGTTTATGTTTGCCATGAGCCAGAAAGTAGCCCAGGGCACATCGCTGGCCATGCTGCTGCCGCCTATTGGTATTTTGGGGGTTATGCAATATTATAAATCGGGCTATGTAGATTTTAAGGTAGCCATAATTTTATGCGTTGCTTTTATAGCCGGAAGCTATTTCGGCAGCCTGGTGGCGGTAAAATTGCCCGATGCCCTTTTAAAGAGGATATTCGGTGGTTTTTTGATGCTGGTTGCATTAAAATACCTGATAGGGGACAAAAATTTAACTAACATATTTTCCAGGTAATGCCGGTTGCATAGCCTGGGGTAAAATACTTGACAATGAAACGTACAAAGATTAAAGGCATTTTAAAGAGTGATGCTACCGATTATAAGGTGAACGTGAAAGGATGGGTGCGCTCATTCCGCAACAACCAGTTTATTGCTTTGAACGATGGTTCTTGCATGGGTAACATACAGGTAGTAATAGAGCTAGGGGCGGATGAAGCACTGCTCAAAAGGATTACAACAGGCGCATCTATAAGTGTGGATGGTACTGTTATTGCATCGCTTGGCAAGGGCCAGAAGGTAGAAGTAAAGGCAGATAGCGTCACCATACTTGGCGATTGCGATACTGAACAATACCCATTACAGCTTAAAAATAAACCAAGCCTGGAATACCTGCGCGAGATAGCGCACCTGCGTTTCCGCACCAATACCTTTGGCGCTATTTTCAGGGTAAGGCATTCACTGGCTTATGCGGTGCATAAGTTCTATAACGACCGTGGTTTTGTTTACCTGCATACGCCTATAGTTACCGCATCTGATGCCGAAGGGGCAGGGGAGATGTTCAGGGTAAGTACATTGCCTTTCGACAACCCGCCACGCAACGAAGATGGTACAATAGACTTTAAAGAAGATTTCTTTGGCCGTTGCACCAACCTTACGGTTAGCGGCCAGCTAGAGGCAGAATTGGGCGCTATGGCTTTCAGCGAGGTATATACTTTCGGGCCTACTTTCCGTGCTGAAAACTCAAACACTGCAAGGCACCTGGCTGAGTTCTGGATGATAGAGCCCGAGGTTGCTTTCAATGATATTCATGATAACATGGACCTCGCTGAAGATTTCATTCGTTATCTTATTGCCTATGTTATGGAGCATAACAAGGAAGATCTTGAGTTCCTTGCACAGCGCCTGGCAGATGAAGAAAAGCAGAAGCCTATGAATGAGCGCAGCGAGCTTGGCCTGGTAGAGAAGCTGGAGTTTGTTGTAAACAATAAATTTGAGCGCATTACCTATACTGAAGCGATTGATATCCTGCTGAATTCGGCTCATTACAAGAAAAAGAAATTCCAGTACGATGTTAGCTGGGGCATTGACCTGCAGAGCGAACATGAGCGCTACCTTGTTGAAAAGCACTTTAAGAAGCCAGTAATTGTTACAGGCTACCCTAAGGACATCAAGGCCTTCTACATGCGCCAGAATGATGACGGCAAAACCGTTGCAGCCATGGACATCCTTGCACCGGGTATTGGTGAGATTGTTGGTGGTTCGCAAAGGGACGAAAGGCTGGATAAGCTTACGCAGCGCATGAATGAAATGCACATCCCTACCGACGAAATGTATTGGTACCTCGATACCCGCCGCTTCGGCACAGTGCCACATGCAGGCTTTGGCTTAGGCTTTGAGCGCATGGTATTGTTCGTAACAGGCATGGGCAATATCCGCGACGTAATACCTTTCCCAAGGACACCTAAGAACGCTGAGTTTTAAACCCCAGCCCTAAAGGGTGACATGTTTTGTCATCAGTGTAACGGTTTCAAAAACGCATTTTTTTATTGAGTAATAATTTTAAAGTGTAAGAGGCGCAAAGCTTCATGTGGAAAGTAATTTTTCTGTATGGTTTTGCGCCTTTTGCGTGAAATATTAGGCCATGAAACAAACATCACGCTCCTACATTGCTTTTACCCGTACCGAAAGGTTCGGGTTGGTGGCGCTGATGGCGGTAGTTGTATTACTGATTGCTGTACGCATGGCTATCCCGTATTTTACACACACCACAGTAAGCACAGTTGAGGAAAAGCGGCAGGTTGCGGCATGGGAAACCTTCAAGCGCAGCCAGCCGCCGGCGCAGCCTATGCCTCCGGGCAAGGATAGCCTACAGGATTACGTGGATGCATCGGATGGCAATGAAACACCTGTTCCCAACCGGGTAAATATCAATACCGCAGATTCAGCCACACTCGTGAGGTTAAAGGGTATTGGCCCGGCAATGGCTGCCAAAATACTGGCCCGCAGGGCAAGGGCAGGGCGTTTTACCAATGTGGAACAACTACTGGAGCTACAGGCCATACCCGCAGTAACGTTTAAAATATTGAAGCCACACTTGTCGGTTGATACCTTATAATAGCAGCATTAGCCTGATACTATCGGCATGCTTTACACAAAGCCAACAATACCGGTGTATAAACATATAGGTTTCCTATGCCCCCATTGGCTAATCCCGAAAAAATGTTGTAAACTTGCATCGTTATTTAATAGATATGGATTTCAACTATACAGATACGCAGATTTCTATTGCAGAAATGATACGTGATTTTGCCAATAAGCACATCCGCCCCGATTTTATGGAGTGGGATGAAACACAGAAATTCCCGGTGGAACTATTCCGTAAACTGGGTGAACTGGGCTTGATGGGTGTGTTGGTGCCTACCGAATATGGTGGTTCCGGCCTTGGGTATTTTGAGTATGTGACCGTTGTAAGCGAGATAGCCAAGGTTTGTGGCTCTATCGGGCTTTCAGTTGCTGCGCACAACTCTTTGTGCACTGGCCATATTCTTTATTTCGGTACTGAAGAACAGAAGCAAAGGTACCTGCCAAAGCTGGCTACAGGCGAGTGGATAGGTGCATGGGGCCTTACTGAAGCCAATACCGGCAGCGATTCCGGCAATATGAAATGTACTGCGGTGAAGGATGGCGACAGCTGGATACTGAACGGCACCAAGAACTGGATAACGCACGGTATCAGCGGCAACGTTGCGGTAGTGCTCGCTCGTACAGGCGAACCCCGTGCTAAAAATAATATCTCTGCCTTTATAGTGGAGCGCGGCACACCGGGCTTTACGGCAGGCAAAAAAGAAAATAAGTTAGGCATGCGTGCCAGCGAAACTGCGGAATTGGTTTTTGATAACTGCCGTATTTCTGACGCACAGCGCATGGGCGATATTGGCACTGGTTTCCATCAGGCTATGAAAATACTGGATGGCGGCAGGATATCTATTGCTGCTTTAGCCCTGGGTATCGCCAAAGGCG
>CANBTK010000460.1 GCA_947372365.1 Flavipsychrobacter stenotrophus
TAACCTGCCTAATGCTGACTGGATACGCAAGGACCATGGTTCAAAATCAGTTTCTTTAACCAACATCATACATTCTTACAATGTTGTAGGCGCTAAAAGCGGCGTGGTTGATGAGTTTGCTGTAAGCGATGATGTAAAGGCGCGCCTGAAGAAATACGGTGGCCTGGCATCTGACCTGCATACTGATATGCACGAGTGCATAGGCCACGCCAGTGGTAAAATAAACCCGGGCGTTGAAACTACCGACAAGACGCTTAAAAACTACGCCAGCTGCCTGGAAGAAGCCCGTGCCGACCTGGTGGGCCTGTATTTTATAATGGACCAGAAACTGATAGACATCAAGGTAATGCCTGATATGGATGTGGCTAAAGCGGCATATGACAACTACATGATGAACGGCCTGATGACCCAGCTTACCCGCCTGAAACCAGGTGAGCAACTGGAAGAGGCGCACATGCGCAACCGTGCATTGATAGCGCATTGGGCATTTGAAAAAGGCGCTAAGGATAAAGTAACTGAGCTGGTAAAGAAAGACGGCAAGACCTATGTACAGGTTAACGACTACGCTAAACTGCGTGTATTGTTCGGCGACCTGCTTAAGGAAATACAGCGCATTAAATCGGAAGGCGATTACAAAGCGGGCAAAAACCTTGTTGAAAACTACGGTGTAAAAGTGGACAAGGAATTGCACAAGGAAATACTGGAGCGCTTTGCCAAATTGGGCATTAAGCCATACCGTGGCTTTATACAGCCTAAGCTGGTGCCTGTAATGAATGGCACAGAAATTAAAGATGTAAAGGTGGAATACCCTGATAACTTCTTTGCACAGATGATGGAATATGGCAAGAACTACGGCTTTTTGCCAGTGGTAAACTAAAATGCATAAATACTCAGGCAATAAGGGGCGCAACACCATGTTGTGCCCCTTATTTATTTTATATCCACCCGCTTCACATCAATCACATTCATGGCATTGCTGCTGAAGCCAGTAATGTTGTTTTGGGTAAAGTGCAGCAGCACATCATAATACAATGGCACTACAGGCGCATAGCTCATAGCCAGGCTGTCCATTTTGCGGTATTGCCGCCAGCGCAGGCTATCGGGCAGGTTAAGGCTTTCATCATACCATTCATCGAAAGTAGCATTGCTGAAGCGGGTATAGTTAGGTGGCGCGGTTTGCCTGCTATTAAACACGCAAAGGAAGGTTTCAGCATCGGGGTAGTCGGCCAGCCATTGCGCCCTGAAAACCAGCGCTTGCGACTGGCTCATTTTCTGTTTCAGGATGCCCGGCTGCATCAGCTCAATACTGGTGGGGATGCCTACCTCCTGCAGTTCGCTGCATATAAAATTCACGATGTCCACATAATTATCCTGCACCGTTATTTTTAAGGGGGGCAGCCCCCTGCCATTGGGGTAGCCAGCTTCTGCAAGCAGTTGCATGGCTTTAGTAGGGTTGTAATCATAGCCGTAATTGGCAGCGCTATCATAACCCGGCATGCCTGCGGGAATAAACCCTTTTGTTGCCGGCTGGCCCATGCCGTTTTTAAAATAGGTTACAATCTTCTGCCTGTTTATGGCATAATTTATTGCCCGCCTTACCAGGACATTTCGGGTAGGCTGGCCGGCCATTGCCGGGTTGGCCGTATCGGTGAGCAGCCCCAGGTATTCAGTATTCAGGTAGGTATCATTGCTCATGCGGAACTGGCCCCGGTACTCTTTTTTAAGGGTGCCATCTTTCGATAGTATAATGTCTTTAAACGAACCATCAATGCCATTCACAAAGTCAAGCTTGTGCTGCATGAACATCAGGAATTCGGTAGCCTTACTGTCTATAAATGAAACCTGCACCGCATCAAGGTAGGGTAGCCTGTTGCCATCGCTGCCACGCTCAAAATAAACCGGGTTTTTCAGCAGGCACAAAATATTGCCCTCATCCCAGTAGCTGAACATAAACGGCCCTGTGCCGCAAGGGTGGCTGCGGTAATCTTTGCCCCAACGTGTTACAACTTCGTACGGCACAATGCCGCAATATGCCATGCCCAGCATGCCCAGCAGCGGGCGGAACGGCCTACTGAGTTTTAGCTGGAAGGTAGTATCATTTATAGCTGTAAAGGGGTTCTGGCTGGCTACCCGCCCGTTAAATATCCATGCCCCTGCCGAGGCTGTTGCCGGGTTGGCGATGCGGGAAAAACTATACACCACATCGGCGGCATTCAGCTTCCTGCCCTTGCCGCTTGCGAAGCAGGGGTTGCCATGAAAATAAACATCGCCCCTAAGGTGGAAGGTGTAGGTAAGGCCGTCCGGGCTTACCTCCCAGCTTTTGGCCAGCGATGGCGTGGCGTGCAGGCTGCTATCGGTTTCCACCAGCGTATTGTAAACCATATGGTTCACCCATATCTGCGAAAGGTCTTTAGCAAAGGCAGGGTCAATTGCCTCCAATGTGCCGCTGGACAGGTTAATGCGGAAGGTTTTCTTGGCGTTGCCGGGCGGCGGTGTGCTGCATGAATGAATGCCCAGGCAGCCCCCTGCAACCAATAATAACCCAACTATGTTTTTGCAAAGGCCCAACATACTGCAAGTTAAACTGTACAGGTTAAATATGCTCCAAAAGGCAGCGTTGTTTTTGTAGTACAGCCAGCAGCCCACAAGCATATTTCCGCTGGTTCCCGCACATTGCATTACCTTTATACTCAGCCATAACTCACTTTTTTTGCCAGTTATGGCTGAGTATAGAAAATTATACTCAGCCATAACTCACTTTTTTTTGTACTTTTGGCTGAGTATAATTCGGTGTTATGGAAAAACTTGTAGGCAGGGAACACGAAAAAGGGCTGCTGGATAGCGCGCTGAAATCGCCGGTAGCAGAGCTTATAGCGGTATTTGGCAGGCGAAGGGTAGGCAAGACTTTTTTAATAAGGTCGGTTTACGAAGGCCGGATGCTGTTTGAATTTTCCGGTGTTCATAAAGCCTCGTTGCCGGAGCAGCTACAGAATTTTAGCTATGCGCTGCAACAGGCATCAGGCAGTACTGTCCGTGCCGCAGCCCCGGTAAACTGGATAGAAGCTTTCCAGTTCCTGCGGGAGTATTTAACCCCTAAAATTAAAAGTAAAAAGGGCGTAGTATTTATTGATGAACTCCCCTGGCTGCATACTTTAAAGTCGGGCTTTTTGGGTGCCTTTGAGCATTTCTGGAATAGCTGGGCATCCCGCCAGGGCAACCTTGTAGTGGTTGTGTGCGGTTCTGCTGCGGCATGGATGATCAATAAGATAGTGAACAACAAAGGCGGCCTGCACAACCGCATTACGCAGAAGGTAAGGCTGATGCCCTTTAACCTTTATGAAACCGAAGAGTACCTGAGGAGCCGAAAGGTAAACATAAGCCGCTACCAGGTGCTACAGG
>CANBTK010000461.1 GCA_947372365.1 Flavipsychrobacter stenotrophus
ATGGCGGTGGCGAGAAAGGCTATACCGACTACCCTGCTTTAAGCTAGGCAAACAAAAAGCTAATAACAGAAAAACCCGGCAGCACTGCCGGGTTTTTTATTGCTGTGGTGCAGCTGCACGAGGGTAGAATGCCTTTTTATGCAATGCCAATTACGTGCAATACTGCAACCCCACAAACTATTCGAAAAAATAAAAAAGCACTTTATGCATGCATAATCACTACAATGCATTCCCTCGGATAATTTCTATATTTTTAGGCAAAATCAAGATTGCAATTTATGAGTAGCACTATTGAGGAAAGCCTCAGGTATTGGATACCTTTTAGGGCATCTGTGCGTGACAGCAACTTACTGTTTAACTGGCTGTATTGTGGGCAGGAGCCTTTTGACACCCCTTTTTTCGAGGACATGGCGCCACGGCTGATGAAATTCCCTGAAAACACAAGTAGGTTTAAAGGGGCTTGCAATGCAAGCCAGCTTACGGAATGGGCAGGGGACATTGACAGTATTGAGCCAACGGCATTTATTTTCCATATTTCAAGGTGTGGCTCTACACTGGTGTCGCAGGCACTTGGCAAAAGCCCTGAAAACATTTCGGTATCGGAAGTACCCGTGTTCGATAGCATCCTGAGGCTATGCTATAAGGAGGGCTTTGATAAAGTAACCATCAACAGCCTGTTAAAAGCTGCCATGAAATTCTATGGTGCCAAACGCCGCGGCACAGAGGAAAAGCTATTTATAAAAGCTGATAGCTGGCATATTTTTTTCTATACCCAGCTAAGGGAACTTTTCCCAAATACCCCCATGATTATCCTCTACCGTAACCCGGCTGAGGTATTGCATTCCCATCAAAAAAGGATGGGCAGCCAGGGCGTTTACGGCATCATTGAGCCTGAACTATTCGGGGCTGCTGATATACCCGGCGAAACAAGGCTGCCATCTAACTACATGCCGTTCATTTTAAACAAGTATTTCAATACTATTATTGGATTAACAGGTAGCACCAACCCACCATTATTGCTCAATTATGCCGAAGGGCTGATGCCCATGATGGAGAAAATAGCAGCCTTCACCAACACCCCACTCACACCGGAACTTAGGGCCAACATCGCAGAAAGAGGCCTTTACCACTCTAAGTACCCTAATGAAAAATTCGCCGAAATACAACCTGATAGCCTGGATGGCATAGGGCTCTTGCCTGAGCTGATGCGCCTGTATGGCGAACTGGATGGCATAAGGCTAAAAGCCGATGCTGGTGCGATAGTGTAATAAAAAGATGGCCGGGGATGGTTGGCAAGGATGTTATATTAGCCACAACTAGCACGACATGCGGGGCAGCTTTGTGGCAACTTATGTTCTCCAGATATAAAAACAGACAGGGAATGAAATACAAATTATTACACTTTGCTATTGTTTTACTCCTTGCATCAAACGTAGTTGGGAAAGAACGGAAGGTAGCTGCTACAACTCCTTCGCTGTTTAAAGAAATTGCGCTACAGGACAGCCTTATGTTTGCGGCGTTCAACACGCAAAACATGCCTGCATTCAAAGCCTATTTTTCTACTGGCCTGGAGTGGTTCCAGGACAATGGCGGGCTTATTGGGTACGACACTGTTTTTATAAATTTCGCCAGCACCTTCGCTAAACCTTACAAGCTGACAAGAAAACTTGTGAAGGGCAGCCTGGAGGTGCACCCCATTAAGGATTATGGGGCAATAGAAATAGGCAAGCACCAGTTCCGGCACATGGAAAACGGCAAGGAGGAAGTAGGCACTTTTAAGTTCCTAATGATATGGAAAAAGCAAAATGACAATTGGCAGATTACGCGGGTAGTAAGCTACGGCCATTAGTGCCACACCCAATGAAATCCCTGCTGCACATCATCCTGCTTTGCCTTTCCAGTTGATAGGCACAATCCTCATTTTGCAGCCTTTTTGGCGTGCAACAATAATATAAAAATTGAAAATACGGGTATAGTGGCAGAGCCGGAGCAATTTTTATATTTTTGACGAAAGTTACTGCAATAGCAGCCTGCTGCTTTAAACCGGGCTTATGGAAAGGAAAGATTTTATCAAGAAAGGGCTTTTTGCCACTGCTGTGGCTTACCTGCAATCGGCAATAGGGTTGCCTGTTAAGGCAGCTGCAAGCGTGGCGAATGCCCGCTACCGAGGCGTAGAAGGTGTGCTATCGCCTACCAATACCCACATGGTAGGCAATGGCTTTAAGGTGATGAATTTCTTCCCGAATGGCAAAGGGTTTGAGGAAAGGATGAGCCCGTTCTTCCTGCTCGATTTTAATGCTGAAGTGAGCTACCCCCCATCCGAAATTTCGAGGGGCGTAGGCGTGCACCCACACCGTGGCATAGAAACTATCACTTTCGCCTACAAGGGCTCGGTAGAACACCACGACAGCAAGGGCAACCATGGCATAATAGGCCCGGGCGACATACAGTGGATGACTGCAGGCGGCGGCGTACTGCACAAGGAATATCAGGAACAAACTTATGTAAAAAACGGTGGCGCTTTTGAGATGCTGCAGCTATGGATAAACCTGCCTAAAAAACACAAAATGGCTCCGGCAAAGTACCAGAGCATTGTGCACACGCGCAAGCCCAAAGTAGTGCTGCCAAACGGCATGGGTGTTATTCATGTGGTTGCGGGCGAGTACCAGGGCGTAAAGGGCATAGCAAGTACTTTTTCGCCGGTGCATATGTACGATATCCATTTCAATGCCAATGCCGACTTCACTTTTAGCCTTCCGGCCAATTTCAATACCGGGATATTAATGGTTGACGGCTCGGCATCGGTGAATGCGCACGATGTAGATGAAAACCACTACGTGCAGCTTAAAAATGAAGCTGGAGACATACACATAAAGGCGAAAGAAAAAGGCATATTGCTGGTGTTAAGCGGCGAGCCGCTGAATGAGCCTTATGTTAGCTATGGCCCTTTTGTTATGAATACCCAGGAGGAAATACACCAGGCTATAGAAGACTATAATGCCGGCAAGTTCGGGTTCCTTAAAGACTAACCTCTACCTATTGGCTGAAGGTTACTTTTCGAGGATGTTTTTCAGCGTAATAAGGCTGGAAGCCATGTCCTTTGCAACAAACTTTTCCATCATCGGTATCATGATGTTGATAGGGTATTTCAATGTACCTGCATTGCTCCAGCTTACTTTGGTTTGATTATCGGCAAGGGATTCCATCTCCATGATAATGCGGGCGCTGGTTACCATTGGTTTTACAAACCGGATTTCCATTTCAATCCTTTGCCCTTCTATGATGCCCATAATCTCCTTTTCCCCTTCGCCCGCGTCTTTACCTCCGCTCCAGGCATAGATATACCCCACTGTGCCATCTACCCCCTTGAACTCACGTTTCCTGTCAGGTTCTACC
>CANBTK010000462.1 GCA_947372365.1 Flavipsychrobacter stenotrophus
CCCTCTATGACACCTACAACAGCATGTGGCCGCTGGGCATGATTGGCTCTATTGATAAAGGGGTTATTACCGAAATGCATGTACCCAGCATGCCCGTACACTTCGTTGCAGCAACCATTATTGATGGCAGCATATATGCCGGGGTACTGGGCGCAACGCCTGTAACGGGTGCCAACTATACCGTTTCAATACATAAAATGACTCAGGCGGAATTTAAAACGCTGATCGACTCCTACTAACCTTTGAAATACCCCCTGACTACTCCCGCAGAGTGCAGCCCGCCGGCTGCACTTTGTGCTTTATTCCCTGGGCTCTTTCCCCAGCGCCCTGGCTATATTTTTTTCGGGTATAATCCACATAACGGCCACTGCGGCAAACAGGCAGCCTGAAATTGCGGTGTGGAAAAACGCCAGCGGTATGGCACAACTGTAGCATATTACCGAAATAATGCCCTTCCTTTTTACAACGGCAAATGCAGCCTTGAGTTCTGCAGTAAGTTCATTGCCCTTTTCTATGGTTACCTGTAGTATGGTGTATGATATGCCACATAGCAATAGTAATATCGCATAAACGATTACGGTATTACGCGCAAAATTGTTTTCACCCATCCAGTTCGTAGCCAGGGGTATGAGCGATAGCCAGAACAGCAAATGCATATTGGCCCATATAATACCCGGCGATACGGCCTTTACCGTATGTACCAGGTTGTGGTGGTTACCCCAGTAAATACCTATAAACGCAAAACTGAGCAGGTAACAGATAAACACGCTCTGCAAAGCTCTCAGCGATTCCCAGTCGGCACTATGGGGCATCTTTATTTCCAAAACCATTATAGTAATGATGATGGCCAATACGCCATCGCTAAACGCCTCCAGCCTGGTTTTATTCATACAGCAATTTTTCGGGTAAAAAAACTCAGCCAAAGCTATAATTATATTTTACTTTTACTGCAAACAAAAGAGCATTTTCATGAAGGTTGATGCAGGAAATACCAAATCAATTGACCTATTAAACATTGGCCTAATCATCCTTTCGCTTATTGTTGCTTTTAAAATACCTTTTGAGCTGTTCCTGTTTTCGTATGCCGTACTTGGCCCCCTGCACTACCTCACCGAAATTAACTGGCTGAACGGCCGCAATTATTTTGTGAAAGAGCGTAAATGGATATGGGTTATGGTGCTTATGGCACTATTAATGACAGTACCTGTAATACTAAGGCTGCCCGCACTAAAATTCCTGAACGGCGGCGAGATAATTAAAAACCTTTACGGGCTAAGCCAAGATATTTTCTACTCCATACTTTTGGTTACACTGGTTTTTTCGCTAACGCTTGTTTATGTAAAAAAGTGGCAGCATATACTTTTGCTGCTTATGGCCAACCTTGTGGCAACGGTGGTTATCCTTAAATACAAACTATTTACGCTCTCATTTTTGGGTATGTTCCTGCCCACTATATTGCATGTGTACCTGTTTACATTATTGTTCATGGTTTACGGCACTATCAAATCTAAAAACAGGGCGGGGCTTATCAGTTGCCTGCTGCTGTTAGCTTGCCCGTTTGTCATTTTCGGCAGCAGCATCATACCAGAGCAGTATTACATATCGCAAACAGTGCAAACCACATTCATGAAGAGCGACTTCCAGAATGTCAATGCCTATATAGCTAAGCTTTTCGGGGCGCTTGGCTCCGATGGCAAGTTTTACCTGGTATCTGAAATGGGCATTAAAATCCAGATTTTTATAGCCTTTTGCTATACTTACCATTACCTTAACTGGTTTTCAAAAACGTCTGTTATTGGCTGGGGCAAAAACATAACAAAAGGCAAACTAGCCGCAATGGCAGCCATATGGGCTTGCTCCGTTGCCCTATACTGGTACGACTACAAAATAGGCTTCGCAGCGCTATTCACCATAAGCCTTGTGCACGTTTTTTTTGAGTTCCCACTCAATGTCATTTCAGTGCAGGGCATTTTTACAGGTATTTTCGGCAAAGCCGCAAAGTAAGCCAGGCACACCAATCCCCCTTAAAATACCCCTGCCATTGTACCCACATCCGGCAGCAGGCCGGTAACTTTGCCCGCTACAAACACCATGTAGCATGAAGAAGTTATTTATCATAGCCACCCTAATCTTAATGCCAGCCAGTGTACTATTGGCGCAACAAAAACACAAGGCCAGCCATTCCGCCAGCAAACCTTTTCAATTGGGTATTGTGGATGAAATACCATCCAAAATACTTTCAGAAAACCGGACCTTAAACATCTACCTGCCCCCGGGCTACGATACTGATGCTGCCAAAACCTACCCGGTTATTTACCTGCTTGATGGCTCGGCCAACGAAGACTTTGTACATATAGTGGGCCTCGTACAATTTATGAACATGATAGAAGCCTTGCCACCTACTATAGTGGTGGGCATAGCCAATGTAGACAGGAAGCGCGATTTCACCTTTCCTACAACCGTGGCGCAAGACAAAAAGGACTTCCCTACCACAGGCAAATCAGCCCCCTTTATCAGCTTTATTGAAAAAGAGCTGCAACCCTACATATCGCGGAGCTACAGGGTGAACAAAGACAAAACACTCATCGGGCAGTCGCTGGGTGGGCTGCTGGCAAGCGAGATATTACTGAAGCAGCCGCAACTGTTTAATAACTACATTATTGTAAGCCCCAGCCTGTGGTGGGACAATGAATCGCTGCTGGCACAAGCACCCGGGCTGCTGAAATCGTTGCCGGCAGGGGCCATGAAAGTGTACATAGCAGTAGGCACAGAGGGCAAGGAAATGGAAGAAGGTGCAGCAAAACTGAATAGCCTGCTTGCCCTGCAGCGCAAACCTAACTTAACACTTGTTTTTAACCCTATGCCTGCCGAAAACCACCTTACCATATTGCACAACAGCGTGTACCAGGCATTTCAAAAACTCTACCCTAAAAACTAACGCTATGCAAACCCATTTTACTACCCAGCGCCTGCAACTGCAACCCATGGCGCTACAGGATGCCGGTTTTATACTGGAACTTACCAACACCCGCGAATGGATTGAATTTATAGGTAACAGGAACCTGAGTACAACCGCTGATGCCGAAAAATACATACAGAAAATACTGGACACCCCCGATGTGCAGTACTGGGTAGTAAGCCTGCAAAATGGCATGGTGCCCATTGGTGCTATAACCCTAATTAAAAGGGGCTACCTGGAACATAAAGATATCGGCTTCGCCTTCCTGCCACAATATGCCAAACAAGGCTTTGCTATTGAAGCTGCAACGGCTGTGCTGGCAGCGGTAGCCGAAAGCCACCCTGTGGTGGCTGCTATAACAGTAAAAGAAAACACGAACTCCATACTGCTGCTGGAAAAAATGGGGTTCAGCTTTGAGCAGGAAATTGAAAC
>CANBTK010000463.1 GCA_947372365.1 Flavipsychrobacter stenotrophus
GGTAGCTGATGGCGTACCCGAAATGCTGCCGGAAGCTAAAAAATTGACAATTGATGGAAATACACAAATGCCAGTGCTAAGGGTATCCCAAACCGAAAAAGTGGCAAAGCCAGTAACCGTTGTATCGCAATTGGCCCCTACAGTATCTACTGACAATGGGTAAGAACCACGGTAGCCATCATGGGTCGCAAGGGTTAGCGACTTGTGATAGATACCCGGAATGTGGTAGGTGTAACCGCCTATATTGCTGAAAGGCGCACCGAAATAGTAGCTACCCGATGAATAGGTGTAGGGCAACCTGTAACTCAGTATAGGCGTAGTGCTGCCACCCGGGTATGGGTCAATATAATTATCGCCATAATCAACTGTTACTGTCATAGAATCGGTAGATGACGGTACGCTGGCCAGGGTGCCATACACGCCAAAAGCCACACTATCCGGCAATATACATGGTGCAGATGCAAGCGTATCGCTTACCGAACATGTGCCTATGCCCGGCCTGGCGCCTGAAATCCTGATAAGAGTAGCATTGATAAAAGTGAATATATCGCCGGTATCATTCACATACAAGCCACGCCCCTGGTACTCCAGTGGGGTATACCAATTGCCGAGCACAATATTAAGCATACCTGTTGCTACATCAATTTTCCTGACCGTTCCATAGTCGGAAAAATAAATATTACGTGCGCTATCCACGCCTATGTAGCCGGGAGAATAAAGTGCTACCGAGGTGGCCGGGCGCCCATCTACGGCATCAGCCCCACCTCCGGCAATAGTTGTTATAATGCCCGCAGCATCCATTTTCCGTACCCTGAGGTTATTAATATCTGAAAAATAAATATTACCCAATTTGTCCCCCGTTATAGCGTAAGGGTAATTGAGCAGTGCGCTTGTAGCGGGCCCACCATCGCCTGAAAATCCACTTGAAGAACCACCCGCTATTGTATTGATGATTCCGGTAGCCGCGTCTATTTTCCTTATCCTGTAGTAGTCGCAGATGTATATATTATCAGCAGTATCTATAAATAAATTACCAACACCGTCAAAACCTGCACTCGCCGCAGTGCCGCCATCACCCGAAAAACCACTAGAGCCGGTACCTGCAACAGTTGTTATTACCCCTGTGGCATTATCAATGCGCCTTAGCCTGTAGTTATCGGCATCGGCTATATAACAATTACCAGCCCTGTCGGCAGCTATGCCATAAACACCGCCTATTTTTGCAACAGGCCCAGGGCCGCCATCGCCATAATAGCCCCAGTCCCCATCGCCGGCAATAGTCGTTATAATACCCGATGCCCGGTTCACCTTGCGTATCCTGTAATTTCCGGCGTCGGCAATAAAAATATCCCCGGCGCTGTCTATGCAAAACCCAAATGGGTCGTTAAAGTAAACAGCACCGGAAGTAGCCGGGCCTCCATCGCCGCCATAGCCACCGCCACAACAATTACCGGCAAGAACCGTGCTTACCATTTGTGCATAGCCACTTGCCACACTGGTCACAAATGCAACAAGAAGGATTATTTTTTTCATAGGTGTAAATTATTCGCCAAAATTATAAAAAATATTTCACATATCTCTTTAACTGGAAAGCAATAAAATAGCCGCCCAGTTAGTTACTAGACGGCTATTTTCAATAATTGGTTAGGTCAAGAGGGAATTATATTAATATTTCCCCAACAGCTATTGCATCACTACCACTTTCCTATTATAGCATGTGTTGCCTACCTGTGCTTTTATCATATAAACGCCAGGGATGGCATTGCCCATACCTACTGGTATTTTCAGTTGCTTGTTGTCGGTAATTACCATTGACTTTACCGCCTTGCCATTTACATCTATGATAGTTATGGTTACTTCATTTTCGTGCGCCGGCACTTCTATCTCAAATGAGCCAGTGTTGGGGTTGGGGTAAATGGAGAGTGCTTCGCTGCCGTTTTCCGTGTGTGCTATGCCCAGGTTGCCTACATATATGAACAAAAAGTTGCTGTGCGCATAAGTGGTACTATCGCATGGCGCATTGCTTATCATTTCGCAATAAACGGCGTGGCTGCTGGTAAATGTTTGGGCATATGTGGCATTGGTTGCCCCGGCTATTGCGCCACCATTAATGAACCACTGGAAGGCTGGTGCTGCACCACCGCCTGTAACCGATGCGGTGAAGCTGATTACCTGCCCTGCTGATGTTACCGAATCGCTGGAAGCGGTTATATGGATTGTTGGTGTTTCAAAACCAGCTACCGACATGGTGCTTACCGGCGACACAGCAATAGCAGTACTGATGCAATTTTCGTTGCTTACCATTTCGCAGGTAATAGCATCGCCATTTGAGGGCAAATAGCTATAGGTTGCACCGGCACCTATGTGAGCCCCGAACTTCTTCCAGGTACAGGCTGGCGACGTGCCGCCGTTTACCGGGTTGGCTGTAAGGTGCACCACATCGCCTAAGCATACGCTGGTGCCCGGGCTTGCGGTAATGGTTACCGCTGGCGTAACTATAGGCGCTACTGTAAAGCTGCGGGTAGTAAATGACGAGCCACAGTAGTTGCTCACCGTATAAGTAGGTGCCAATGTACCCGCTGATAGGCCGGTAATTATGCCGGAGCCAGAAATTGTAGCCAGGGCAGTGCTTACGGACCATGACCCGCCTGCTACTGAATCGCTGAGCGCAGCTGAAGCACCTGCACACACTGTTGATGGGCCTGTGATAGGCGCGGTAGCAGGGCTTGGGTAAACTGTAACTACTGCCCTTGCTACCGATGTGCCACAACCATTGGTTACAGAATAGCCTATGGTATCAATACCCGGGGTAACGCCAGTAACAACGCCGCCAGCATGAGTAGTGTGGGCATTGGTTGAAACCCATGTACCACCGGCCGCTGCATCGGTGAGCGTGGTAGTTGAGGACGGGCACAATGATGTAGTGCCTGCAATGGCCCCTGATACAGGCAGTGGGTTAATGGTAAAGCCTACTGACGTAGTCGCATTGCCACAGGTTGCGGTTACTGCGGTATAGCTTATAGCTGCGGTGCCCGGCGCTACGCCTGTTACAATACCTGTGCTACTTATGGTAGCAACGGCTGTGTTTGAGCTGGCCCAGTTGCCGCCTGCTGTGCCAGTAGCGTTAGCCAAGGCGAGGGCTGATGCTTCGCAGGCAGCAGTACCCCCTGTAATAGCGCCTGCCGCTGGCAGCGCATTAACTGTGAATGCAAATGTTGTATATGCCGAGCCACATGATGCGGTATTGGCTGTATAAGTAATGGTGGCTGTGCCCGCTGCAATGCCTGTTACCACGCCTGTAGCCGTAGCAACTGCGGCTGTACCTGAAGCAGAACTTGACCATGTGCCACCTGTTGTGCCGCCTACATCGGTTAGCGTAACACTGGAGC
>CANBTK010000464.1 GCA_947372365.1 Flavipsychrobacter stenotrophus
TAGGTATACCATTTTCCCTCAATAGTTCGGCAACCTGCATTACTTCATCGGCAGAATTGTAAGTATGAAATGCTATTAGGTCTTCCATATTTTACAAGGTATTAAGGTCAATTTTATGCCATCGCTCCAAATTGATTCAGGTGGTGCATGCCATGCTTATGTAGTAGCTGCACCTGCATTTCGTAGCTGAGTTCGCCAAAGAAAGGATTGTTGGTTTTCCTGTTCGCCTCTTTTTCATGCACCTCAAAAAAGTGCCCCAGCTCCTCCTGCAGTTCAGCTATAGCTTCTTCCCTTGTGGCATGGCGCACTTGCGGTGGGGTTTCAGGCATCAATGCATTAGGCGTATTTTCGGGGAAAGGCTTCTCGCTGGTAAGGAAACCCTGCATACGGGGTATCTTTTCAGCCTCTGTTACTACATGCACAGGCGTTTTGCCATTGGCTATGCGCACGTAGTCGCTCATATGCTCTATCATCTGCTGCACATTCATCTTGCCCCACTTGCGTGGCGCATCAGCATCAAGCTTTAAGAGTATGGCGGTAAATTCGTTTTTTAAGAAGTTGGCTTTTTCCTGAATGTTCTCCATGGCTGGTACTGTAGTGTTATAATAATTGTTTTATCAGGGTTTCCTGCGTAATGCCTTCTGCTTCAGCTTTGTAATTCCTCAAAATACGATGGCGCAGTACTGGCAGCACCATAGCCTTAACATCTTCAATATCAGGGGAATACTTACCCCTGAGTAAAGCATGGCATTTAGCGCCCAGTATCAGGTATTGTGATGCGCGGGGCCCTGCGCCATAAGCTATGTATTGGGTTGCAGTGGCATTGTTGTTGTTCGCGCCCGGGCGGGTCTTCTGTACCAGGCCTACTGCATATTCCAGCACATTGTCAGGCACAGGCACACGCCTTACCAGGTCCTGGAAGTATAAAATGTCTTCAGCGCTAAGTACTTTGGTAAGCTCCGCAGTTTTTGCGCCAGTGGTATTGCGTACAATCATTACTTCCTCAGCAAAGCTTGGGTAATCCAGCGTTACCTGGAACATAAACCTATCCAGTTGCGCCTCAGGCAGTGGGTAAGTACCTTCCTGCTCTATCGGGTTCTGTGTAGCCAGTACAAAGAAAGGCGCAGGCAGCTTGTACAGTGTGCCGCCTGCAGTTATGCTTTTTTCCTGCATTGCTTCCAGCAGGGCCGCCTGTGTTTTAGGCGGTGTACGGTTTATTTCATCCGCAAGGATGATATTGGCAAACAAAGGGCCTTTTATAAACTGGAACTGCCTTTGCTCATTAAGTATCTCAGCGCCTGTTATATCGCTGGGCATTAAATCGGGTGTGAACTGTATGCGCTTGAAAGACAGGTGCAGTACATCAGCAATAGTTTTTACCAGCAATGTTTTAGCCAGCCCCGGTACGCCTACCAAAAGGGTATGACCGTTACAGAGTATAGAAATGATGAGCTTTTCAACCACATCGTCCTGGCCCACAATTACCTGGCCTATTGCTTTTTTTAGGTCGTTTGAATATTCCCTCAGCGCGTTAGCTGCTTCAATGTCATTTGAGAATGATTGCATTTCTGTTATGTGCTTTGTTTTAAGGGTTTTTGATGCTGCAAAAACGGTTATTTTGTTTTATTCGGACAATTTACCCAAAGAAAGCGAAAGTTCTATTATTTTGTGTAAACTAACAAATACTATTAACATGGATGTAACTATAAAGCAGGCACAGCAGCAAGTAGATGAGTGGATAAAGACGGTGGGTGTGCGCTATTTTAACGAGCTGACCAACCTGGGCATCCTTATGGAGGAAGTAGGCGAGCTGTCCAGGCTTATGGTGCGCAAGTATGGCGAGCAGTCATTTAAAGAAAGCGATAAAAATAAGGACTTGGGCGATGAAATGGCCGACGTGCTTTGGGTGCTTATGTGCCTTGCCAACCAAACCGGGGTGGACCTGACGGAAGCCCTGCAAAAGAATTTTGAAAAAAAGAACATACGTGATGCCAACAGGCATAAGGAAAATGAGAAGCTACAGTAATGCGGTATTGGTAGCCTATTTATTATAATCTGCCGCCAGCAGCGAATACATATTCATATCATATTGCTTGCCTTGCCATGATGCCCATTGGCGCAGCAGCCCTTCGTGCTGGAAGCCCAGCTTGTCCAGCACTTTTTCCGATGGCTTGTTGCCGGGCATTACTTCAGCCTCAATGCGTTGTAGCCCCAGTTCAGCAAACCCAAACTTTATTACCTCATTGGCGGCTTCGGTAATGAGCCCCCTGCCTTGCCTTGCAGGCTCCAGTGCAAAAACTATAGCGCCTTTGTGCCCGGGAGCGAAGCTGGAAAACCCGATAGTACCAATGGTACTATCCCCACCTTGTGGTGTTATGGCCCAGCGGATGCACTTCTTTTCAGAGTAGCCTTTTTTCAGGAAATCAATCATTTTCTGCAAATCCTCCTCTGCTTGCAGGGGAATCACATGGTAATATTCGGTTACAGCCGGGTTGCTGAACAGGTGGAATAAATCTGCACGTTGGCCTTGCCCTATCTCCATAAGGGAAAGGCGGGGCGTGTTCAGCACAGGGAAGCTGTCGAAGTTGTGGGGCATGGTGTGCTGTTTTTAACCTTGTGTAGTGGCTTTCTTTAAATACCGTTCATAGAATTTGCGGGCGTATAACGTGCCGTTAGCATCTACATACTTAGCCATAAGGTAGGATAGGGCAAAGCACAGGGCTATTGTGCTGGCAGTTATAATAGCCATTGCTGTATTATAACTGAAGTGGGGAGTAAGCCTAAGCAGCAGGTAGCAACTGAAGGAACCGATGACCAATGGGTGTATCAGGTAGATGGAAAATGATATATAGCCCAGGAACCGCAGCAGCCGCAGGCTGAAAAACGACTGCAGGTTTTTGGATAGTACCACAGCCAGCACAACAAAGAAGCCGCCAATAACATGTACCCATATGTTGTGCTTGGCCACAAAACCCGGCACATGCTCAAATAGGGTATGGGCCAGGTTATTAGACGTGGAGTAGGAGCCCAGTACCAAGCCAGTTATTAACAGCCCTGTAGATAGCACGAAACTCAGCGGCCTGGCCAGGCGTAGGCTTGCCGCAGCAACATAGTTAAGCGTAATACCCAGCAGGAAGGCAGTAAAATATTCAGAGTTGAGCACCAGCAGCACAGCGAAAAGTGGGAAAAAGGCCAGTGCCTTATTGCGCATATTGTGGGTAAGTGCCAGGAACGCAAAAACGAACATGGACCCATAAAGCTCCAGCGAAAGTGTCCACAACGAGGTATCGTAGGTATTATCGCCCAGGAACATCACTTTGTAGAGGATGCTCTGTATAAGGAGGGTGGTTTTATGCTCAAAAGCCCACATATAGCCCATCCACCAG
>CANBTK010000465.1 GCA_947372365.1 Flavipsychrobacter stenotrophus
TGGGCTATATTGTCATGCAGCTCTTCTGATATGTACTTGAACGACTGCTCCTGCACCTCTATCTGTGTTTGCAATACCTCATTCTGGTATTGGTGCTTCAGCTCCAGCTTTTCGGTAATATGGCGCACCTGCCGCTTCCGGTACTCGATAACTATGAGTACCAGGAAGAAGACAAATACGAGCAGCGTTAGTGTGCCTGTAATAAAGATGATCGCTACCTCAGCGGTTTTCAAATGGTATCATTTTTTTAGGGTACTTGAAGAAGACAAGGGTTAAAGCAAGATAAACAATAATATTGGTTACTATATGTAAGTTCATCGCAAGGCCCATATAGGCCCAATGCCTATTATATAATATTTTTACAAAGGCCCAAAAGAAGAAATTGCTACTCCATTCCAACAACCAAAATACCGATATCCAGAAAAAGGGTGCATTAGTTATATTTCCAATTCTACCATTTTTAAGCATATCGTAAATTGAATACAGGCACATCGTGATAATGCTAAAGCACTCAATCATGAGCATGTTCGTATTTAGCATCGAGACAGGTTGCAACCAAATTGTATTTAACAGGCCTATTGTTAGCCAAAAAGTATTGAAGCATATCATTTTTACTTTATAGTTATCAGGCTGATGTAAAACAAGAAAAAAGGTAGTAATTATCACTAATTCAATCACTGGGCAAACATGATAGAGAATATCTTTCAATTTCGAATGGTTGGTTTCATTCACTTTTAAGGCAAAAGTTTCCACAATGGAAGAAAAGAAAAGTAATAGTAAAACAATTCTCATGGGGGCATCAAGATAACTATACTTATAGCAGCCCAACAATAGGGCTGCTATAAGTGTTGTGTACCCTATCAAAAAAAGATAGTCAGCCATTATTATCTATTTTTTTGCTGGTTGTAGTTGCGTAAACAGTTTGTTATCGCAAACGGGGCAAGGCTTCATCATATCAAAAACATTTTCTGTTATTCCGACCAACTTGTCTTTTTTGTGAAAATAGACAGGGGTCATTCCAAAGGTAATAGGGTCCTCTTTTTGGCCAATCGTAACTGCAGATAACCCACTATCAGTAAGGGTAAATACAAAAAGCAGGTTGTGAATTTCAATATCAGCATCTAAGTATTGCCTTATGGCATCTGCGTTCATTATTATGGATGTTCGTCTCGGCATTCCATTAATTTTCAAACAATTGGTATCTGTTTGAATTGAATCCCTGAGCCGTTTAATCATAGCGTTAGCCGTGGTTACCTCCATTGCAACCGAGTCCATAAAATTTTTCTCGCCTATAGGTACATTGCAGCATGCCCCATTAGCCAAGGCAGGATCGCCTCCTGTGGTTGCGCTTTTTTCTGTTTTCTTTTGCTCGCAGCTTGTAAATATTGCGCTAAACGCAATACATAAAATAAATACTTTTTTCATCTTTTATATATTTTAGTTGATACAAAAGTATCTTTAAATGTGTATAGTTTTTAACGTAAAAACAACGTAACCCCACCGTGTTTTCACGGAGGGCATTCAAAAAGCCAGCTATGTCGCAACCTACCCATTAGATTGTCGTATTTGTACTACGCGCCAAAGTGCACCGGGTACTACATTTGCATGTATAAAACCATTTAACAGCTATAGCCATGGAAAACTATGTGTTAGCAAACAGCATTCAGGTATTTTGTGTTGCTGCGCCCTCCTTCCCGGCGGGTATCATGGAGGCCCACCAGAAACTGCATGAACTGGCACCCTTTACCACCGGCAGGAAGTTTTTCGGGCTATCGCGGCCCGAAAATGGGGCAATAGTTTATAAAGCAGCCGCTGAGGAGCAATATGAAGGGGAGGGCGCAAAGAACGGCTGCGAAACGCTTGTTATCAGGCAAGGCAATTATATAAGCATAGTATTACATAACTTTATGCAGGATGCCCTTTCAATTGGCAATGCGTTCCGGCAACTGCTGGCGCAGCCCGGGCTGGACCCTGAAGGCTATTGTGTAGAGTACTACCTTAGCGATAAGGATGTACGGTGCATGGTAAGGCTTGCATAAAACAATTAAATAAAATAAGGTATGGCAACAGCGAACCCCACTGCAAATGTTGATGCGTATATAGCAGTACAACCTCAGGAAGCGCAAGCTGCGCTCCGGCAGGTACGGCAGTTGATAAAAGAGGCCGCGCCACTGGCAGAGGAGGTAATAAGTTATGCTATGCCTGCTTATAAATACCATGGCATGCTGGTTTACTTCGGGGCCTGGGCCAGCCACCTGGGGTTTTACCCGGGCAACTCAATGACCATAACCAGCTTATTTAAAGAGGAGCTGAAAGGCTATGATGTTTCAAAAGGCACTATTCGTTTCCCATACAATAAGCCGCTGCCGGAAGCCCTTATTAAAAAAATTGTAAAGGCAAGGGTGCAGCAGAATGAAGAGAAGCAAGCCGCTAAGGCTACTGCCAAAGCAATTACCGCTAAAAGACCAAAAAACAAATAAATATGTCATTTCAAGCGTACCTTGATAATATCAAGGCCAAAACAGGCAAGGAGCCGGGCGACTTCAAAAAGCTTGCGGAAGAAAGGGGGTTGCTGGCCCCGGGTGTTAAGGCGGGCGAGGTCGTAAAATGGCTGAAGGAAGATTTTGAATTGGGCCACGGCCATGCCATGGCTATATATACTGCATTCAAAGAAATGAATGAACCAGCACCCGACGCATCCGGCCAACTAGATAAGCACTTTACCGGCAATAAAGCAAAGTGGAGGAAGCCCTTTGAAACCCTGACTGCAGGGCTAGAAAATACGTGTGAGGGCTTTCATACAGCCCCGGTGAGTACTTATATCAGCCTGCTGAAGGGCGATAAGAAGTTTGGGGTAGTGCAGGTTACCGGCGAGAGGATGGACATAGGCATGAAACTAAAGGGTGTAGATGCCACTGATCGGCTGGAGGCATCGGGTACATGGAATAACCTGGTAACTCATAGGGTAAAGATTACATATGCCGAACAGATAGATGACGAGCTTTTGGGCTGGTTGCACCTGTCTCATGAACAAATTGTAAAGAAAAGGTAAATGTGTTTTTTATAAGGCGCAGGTTCGCTAAATTGTACTGATGATAGAAGTATTTAAAACAAATGTGGAAAGCAGGCAGCAGTCGGAAATGATATTGCGGGAGCTGGGGTATCATTTTCCCGGCAGCGATAGCAATTTTGACCTGGAAGATTGCGACCGCATACTGCGGGTGGTAGGGCACAACATAAGCAGCGAAGGCGTTATTGATGTGCTGCGGCGGAACGGCTGCCATGCCGAAGTGCTCGGCTAAGCCAATTCTAAACCGCAAACTAGCGATCTTTTAGCAATTCAAAAAACAGCTGGTTTGCGAATCGCCAGCATGCGCCGTAAAAT
>CANBTK010000466.1 GCA_947372365.1 Flavipsychrobacter stenotrophus
CGTTAATAGTCAGTGTGCGTTATTTCAAAATTTGGCGTTGTGCCGGTTTAGTAAAGCTAACAAATAGTTACTTTTACTGGCAACTAAAAATACAAAATGAAACTTAAAATTGCTTGTTTACTGCTGTTATTGGCTTTTACCCTGCCGGGATGGGCTGGTAGCCGTAAGAAAGGCAGGCATAAGCACAAAAACAAAACCGAAGCAGCCCAACCAAAGGTTGATGATGACGATGATACTAAGGAAAGCGACGATGACGAACCATTTTTTGTAACTGAAAAGGACCATATGAGCCTTGAAGACATGCGGAATTCTTATTCCGTGGACCTGCCTATGAACCGCAATGGGTCTGGCACTGCCTGGAATACCGACAAGGCGCCCATGTACAAGTATAATATATATACCCACAAGTGGCTGTTTATGGTTCATGGCGATATGTTTGTACGGTACAGCGTGCAGGATGCGGCCCATGCAGGCAAACTGGGTAGCGAAGAGGTAAACGCCACAAATATGATTGCTATAACGGGCCATCGAAAATCGGGGCTTGATGCGTTGTTCCACTTTAATGCTGCCTTTTCAACAGATGCCTTAATAGCCGCAGGCTCAGGTTTTGCGCAGTTGTTCCAGTCCGCTAACCAGTGGAATGGGCATACCGTGGGCAACAGGCAGCACCCCAATAGCATCATTTCGGAATTGTCTGTCAGTTATGCTTATTCGTTTTCCGATAATGGCGACATTTTCGTTTATGGCGGTTATCCTGCCGAGCCAGCCCTTGGGCCGGTATCGTACCTGAAAAGGCCATCGGGTGCGTTTATTCCCGATGCACCACTGAGCCATAACTGGGTTGACGCAACAAATATTACCTATGGCGTTGCTACCCTTGGCCTAAGGATTGGTAAGTTTAAACTGGAAGGCTCATCGTTTACTGGCCGGGAGCCGAGTAAAGGCATTTACAACTTTAGCCTGCCATTTTTCAATTCGTGGAGCAGCCGGCTTTCTTTCAACCCTTCATCACATTGGGCCCTACAGGTTTCGAGGGGGTATATTGTTAGCCCAAACGCACTGGATGCAGGTGTGAACGTAACCCGCACCACAGCGTCAGCCAATTATGTTTATTCACTCGGCCCGCGCAAGTATTTCTCCTTTACTGTTTTAGGCGGGCAAAATGACGCTTCAGGCCACGCCGCATCATATGCTGGTTTGGCTGAGGCAACATTGAAAATAAATAAGTGGTGCGGCTATACGCGGTACGAATGGGTACAAAAAACAGGTGCCGAGCTCAACCTTAGCCCGGGTATGTATAGCCTTACCCAGGCGTACAACATTAATGCGCTTACAGCCGGGGGGAGTTTTGATTTGTTCTTTTTAAAGTACTTTTCGGTTGCATTGGGCGCGCAGGCTACCGCCCACCTTGCCGATGCCTCGCTTAATGCCCTCTATGGGCAATACCCGGTTTCGGGCGAGGTTTACCTCCATTTCTTTCCTATTTTACAGTAGCGCCAGTTTTGCCTATTGGGGAATGACTAAGGTCACTGAAACAATTTGCCATTCATAACTATATAGTTATGAACTTTGCGTTACGGTAAAAACTATGGACACAGTAAAGAAAACATTCCCGGTTACAGGTATGACATGCGCGTCTTGCGCCATGACGGTGGAAAAAGCAATTAATGGGATGAAGGGTGTAAAAAGTGCGGCGGTGAATTATGCCAATGCATCTGCACTTATCGAGTACTTGCCCGGCCAAATGGACGCAAACCAGCTAAAAGGCATAGTGAAAGCCGCCGGGTACGGCATTATAACTCAGGACGATGTAACACCAGAAGATATTGAAGCCCGGAACCTTAAACATTACCGGAAGCTAAGCACCAACACAACATTGGCTATGGTTTTGTCAGCCCCGCTGGTTATTATAGCCATGGCTGGCATGCATATGCCTTATGCGAACTATATTATGTGGGCATTGGCTACGCCGGTAATTGTAATATTCGGCAAGCAGTTTTTTATTGGTGCCTGGAAGCAGGCACGCCATTTCAGTGCCAATATGGACACCCTTGTGGCATTGAGTACGGGTATAGCCTATATTTTCAGTGTTTTCAACACCGTTTACCCAAAATACTGGTTGAGTAAAGGTATTGAGCCGCCAGTATACTTTGAGGCATCGGCGGTGGTTATCACGTTTATATTAGCAGGCAAGCTGTTGGAGGATAGGGCTAAATCAAGCACATCTTCAGCAATTAAGAAATTGATGGGCCTACAGCCGGCTTACGTAGTTAGGATGGGGGAAGCTGGCGAGGAAGACATACTGCTTGCAGAGGTGCAGGTAAATGATGTACTTGTAGTAAAGCCAGGTGATAAAATACCTGTGGATGGCGTAGTAACAACCGGGCAATCTTATGTTAACGAAAGCATGATTTCGGGCGAGCCCCTTGCTGTTGAGAAAATTTTAGGTGCGCCTGTATTTGCAGGTACCATCAACCAGAAGGGCAGCTTCCAGTTCCGTGCAGAAAAAGTAGGCAACGATACGTTGCTGGCACAAATAATAAAAAAAGTACAGGAAGCCCAGGGAAGCAAAGCCCCTATTCAAAAGCTGGCTGATAAAATTTCGGCTGTTTTTGTGCCTACAGTGCTGGGCATAGCCATACTCACTTTTATCATTTGGGTAGTAGCAGGTGGGGAGTCGGGTTTTACACATGGATTGCTTTCTATGATTACGGTTTTGGTTATAGCTTGCCCCTGCGCTTTGGGCCTGGCTACGCCTACGGCTATTATTGCCGGGGTAGGGAAGGGGGCCGAACTGGGCATATTGGTAAAAGATGCCGAAAGCCTGGAAACTATACACAAGCTTACAACAATTGTATTTGACAAAACAGGCACTATTACCGAAGGGCTTCCCAAAGTGGTTGATATAGCCTGGAAGGACCCTGCCGATGCAGAAATGCTATCGGCCATCCTATACAGTATAGAGCTGCAATCGGAACACCCACTGGCAACAGCCGTCACCTCTTTTTTCAAAAGCGTGCAGATGCAGGCGGTGGAAGTGAACAACTTCAGCAGCATTACAGGCAGCGGCGTTACGGCAATTTATAACCGCAATATCTACTTTGCGGGTAGCCATAAGCTACTGGAAACTATGAGCCTCACTATACCAACAGAGCTGGAAGAGAAAGCGCAGGAATGGGCGCACCAGGCCTATTCGTTTATATGGCTGGCTAACCAGTTTCATGCGCTTGCAGCTATTGCAATTACCGACAAGATAAAGCTTTCCTCGCCTGCCGCAGTGAGGCAGTTGCAAAGCATGGGCATAGATGTATTTATGCTCACCGGCGATAACCAGCAGACAGCTTATGCTATTGCGGCTGAGGCAGGTATAACCCAGTATA
>CANBTK010000467.1 GCA_947372365.1 Flavipsychrobacter stenotrophus
GCATTGTATAAAGTAGTCAATGCGCCACAGGAGGTAATAGCCCGCATACCAGAGATTGATATCAATTGTGATTTCCTGGAAGAAAACCCGGGCGATTTTTATTGCCTGCAAAGCTCGCCCAACAGCCCAGCTGGCCGCCTGCAGAATGATGCGCATATAGAGGGCATACTAGACCACTTCGGTACGTTCCCCGATGAGATAGGCGGCAACTACATATTTGAAGGGTTCCGTTACCTGGTTAAAGGCTACTTCAGGTTTGGCTCATCAGGTGCACCCTATATTGTTTATGAGCCTATCCACGGCAAGTACTCCGCCAACGGCATACAGAGCGAAGCCAGTGGCATACAGCTATCAATTAAAAACGACAGGGACGGCAATTTCCAGTACGTGAACGCCATAGTGTCGCCGCTATACCTTATCAAAGACAGGCTGGTGGAATTAGGTATTTTGTAATCTTGCAATAAACTACTAATTTACTTTTCGTTAAATAGGCAAATCCTGTTTAATGAAGGGAATTATGATTTTGAAAATCGGAGTATCTGGTAAAAGGCAAGTGGAGGACTGCGAGCGCCGCCGGGTATATGAGGAGATTTATTACAGTATCAAGGAGCTTCTGATAAAGCACAGGACGATTGATTTTATTGGTTACACCGCCTTGGCAGAGGGCGCAGACATGATTTTTGCTGAGGTCGTAACTAAAGAGTACTTCAAGCCCTTGCAAATTGTTTTGCCCTTTGATGAAGTGGAATACGAAAGTGATTTTACTGATAGTTCGAAAATTATATTACGTAATTACATTCGAGAGCATAAGGTTGCAAAAGTAGTTACCGAAGGGAAGCCTGCTGATGAAGCAAGGGATGAAGCTTATTATGCAGCAGGTAAGGCGTTAGTTGACGAGTGCGACGAGATGATATTTGTTTGGGATGGGTTAAAACCTGAAGGAAAGGGCGGTACCGCAGATATAATTGCCTATCAGGCACTAAAAGCTCAAGATGTTTTACAAAATAATGCGTCTACGCTTATTTTGTTGTCAAATTCTGATTTATTAGGTAAGCTTCAACAAGAGTTTAAGTGCTCAGATATGGAAGCCATTCGTAACGCTACGAACTATCGAAGATCGTGGCGTTGGTCCATATTTTTTGGATTTATTGTAGCTACTTGCTTCGCTATTAAAACAGGTTTTTATACAGAATCGGATAAAAATGCACAGTTTTGGTTTACTTTTTTAGAGGTGTTTTTTGCATTTGCAGGTTTTTTTACCCATTATTGGGCAAGCCGGAAAGAATGGCATGAGAACTATCTGGAGGAGCGCCAGAGGTCTGAAGTGCTGAGAATTCTGATTTGTTATTATTCTGTAGGTATCCCAGTAAAAATACGGTCGCTGCTCGATGAAGGTGGCAGTGGCCGCGCTGCCCATACCGCAAAACTTATTGTTTCAGTTAACGAAGCGGCAGAATTAAATGCCCAATCAGATAAATACGTTTCTCGTTACTTTAATGAATTTGTGGTGAGAGGCTTAATTGATGAGCAGGTAAACTACCACAAAAGAAAAATAGAAAGAATGGGCGCCAAGCATCCCCAACTTGAAAAGGCAAACAAGGTTATTGGAATTTTATTTTTAATTAACCTCTTAGTTCATTTTTCGCTTATAGTTGGTACTCGCTTTGAATGGGAGCCGTTGTTTGCTGAGAGTATTCATCATTGGGCCATATTTTTTACTATCCTTTTTCCTGCTCTTTTTGCGTCAGTAGAAGGAGTAATTTATTTTAATGAATGGGCTGTGATGACTGGGCATTTAAAGTTAACTCAACAGAACCTTATTGAAGCAAAGGCTCAGTTATTAATTGGGCTTGACGAAATAAGTGACGATGGCGCGAAAGACCGGCTTGCCAACACGCTTAACTTAACAACCAGTATTATGTTAAACGATAACAAAAACTGGATGCTGATTTTTGAAAGCAAGGAAGTGGGGCAGCGGTTATAGTGTTATATATGATCCTTACCCCTTAAACGCAGCATTCAAAATAGCCGCAAGGCGCACGCCAGCTATGAAAATATCCTGTTCTATTATTTTTTTGTTTTTCTGTGCGTAGGCGTCATCAATAACCTCATCTTTAAAATCGTACACCCCAGCAAGTTGGGTGCGGGGCTGGCGTATCCAGTTTTCAACATTGATGGTTGATAGCATGGCAAGGTCTTCCTTATCAAAAAACTTTTTTTGCTGCAGGCACCCGTTAAGGGTTATGTTTTCAGTTTCAATAATTTCGCTGTCCCATACGCGGTGCAGGTTGGTTTGCTGTCCCTTATATTTAACATGTATGTCGTTGCCGCCCTTGTCATTGCCATAGCCTACGTGCAGTGGCTGGTGAAGGTCGGCAGTAAGGTGGCAGGCTACCAGTATATCTTTTTTAATGTCCTCTTCGCTCATTGAGCTTTTATTTTCCAGCTCATGAATAACCCTTGTAAGCTGGTTAACCACGTTTTCTTCTTTAATGGCTGCGTCATAGGTTTTGCCCTGGTCCACATTTACATAATGCCATATTTTCATATAGTCGTTCCTGCGGTCGTTTTTTATCTGGTCCATCCAGTTACCTGCTTCATCCAGCGTCATCTTGCCCAGGTATTTTTGTACGTGCTGGCGGGTACTCTCATCCAGCATCGAAAAAGCGATTTCAACCACCATAGCGTGGCCCCTTTTGCCCCAGGCGAAAGACGATATAGGCTGTGCAAATGTGCAGGCCAGCAGCAATGCAAAAACAAACTTTTTCATAGGCTGCAAAGCTAGGGCTAAAGCCGGGAAAAACTGGCAGGTAGCGTTAAGTTTCGGTTACAATTGGCATTTGCCTGGTTTCGCAGCTACAGGTAAGTTACTGCACTATGCCCTTTGCAATCAATTTCCAGGCGTTTTAAAAGCCTTAAGCTCCTTTTTCTTAGCTTTGCCCGCATTATGAGGATACTAATGGTGTGCCTGGGTAATATATGCCGTTCGCCAATAGCGGAGGGGGTAATGCGGCACAAGGTTAAGGAGCATGGCTTAGATTGGGTGGTGGAGAGCGCTGGCACGGAATCGTACCACGTGGGCGAAGCCCCTCACCAGCTGTCGCAGAAAGTGTGCCGCCAGCATGGCATTGATATTTCAGGCCAGCGGGCAGCAAAGTTTACCGCAGCTGATTTCAAGCAGTACGATAAGATATATGCTATGGCGCATAATGTGTATGCCGAAATACAGAGCATTGGCGGCAAACATGCCGATATGGGCAAGGTAGATTATTTCTTAAACGAGTGGCACCCCGGTAAAAATGAATCGGTGCCCGACCCCTACTATGGTGCCGAGGACGGCTACCATGAAGTTTACCAGATGATTGACGAAAC
>CANBTK010000468.1 GCA_947372365.1 Flavipsychrobacter stenotrophus
AAAGTAACAGTTACTTTATCGCCATCAAAGGTGCCGCCATCCCATATTTCTACTATTATGGTGTCCGAATGCCATTCGTAGGCTTTTTCTACGCCTGCGGTTATCTTATCCAGTTTGGGTGCTTCTTCAGCAACTGCTGCTACCGCAGCCGGGGCGGGCTCGGCTTCTTTGGCCGCTTTGCCACCCATGCTTACTTCTACATCATATTTATCGTGGCTGCTAAAAAGTTCTTGTAGCTCGGTGCCTTTATTAAATGATATTACGCCTTCCGTACAGGCGGTATTATCCAGCTCCTTGCTGGTGGCGGGGCCGCTCAGCGCACTGCCCTTGTAGTCCAGCTTGGCGTGCACCAGGCACATAAACGCCTTGGTGTGCACGTCGTGCGATGAGATGATTTCGGTTTCTTTGAATGACAGCTTGCGGGCCTGCTTATCTAGCTTGCCTTCTATTGCTGCCTGGGTTTCATCAGGCTCCGCATAGGTATAGGCAAACCCCTTTACTACGCCATTGGTTTCGGTGCCTACAATTTTATAGGGGAATTGCTCCCCGGTTTGCATAGTTATAGTACCTGTAAGCGTAAACTTGTTAGGTTGCCCAGTGGCCCCCAGCCCTAACAACACTCCCACTAAAAGAAAATAATATTTCACGCAGCAATAATAGCATTTTATACTTTGAAACTGATAAATTTGCCGCTGTGGCTCATAGTTTTTCGCACCAGGTAACATATAACAAAAAAGCAGTACTGGCTGTTGTTGTACCCCAGTTAAGGAAAGACGGGCTGTATTACGAAGTGAACATAAAGGGCTTCCCCCGCTTCTTTATGGCATGGTCTGCACTGGGCAGGTATGACATTACCGGCGATGAAAAAAGCATCCCTTATGAGCTGATATTGGCAGTTAGCGACATATTAGAACAGCAAAAAGGAAAATAGCTTGCAAAAAATGATTAAAAAGTGCGGCTAAAAGCAAAATTTGCTTATCTTTGCACTCCCTTAAATAACACGGAGGCTGTAGCTCAGTTGGTTAGAGCATCAGATTGTGGTTCTGAGGGTCGAGGGTTCGAGACCCTTCAGCCTCCCCAGATAAATTAAAAAAGTGCCTTTTCGGCACTTTTTTAATTACATATACCCTTACATTTGTATTGCAACCTTTTTATTGTCTTATTATAAAATTTAATTAAAATGAGTTTAGAAGTAACCGGAAAGCTGTTATTAAAGTATGATACTGTACAGGTAAGCGAAAAATTCAAAAAGCGCGAATTTGTGCTCGAATTAGCGGAAGAAATTAATGGTAACATATATACTAACTACGCTAAAATGCAGCTGGTACAAACTAAATGCGACATTATAGACCGTTACAACGATGGCGATATAGTAAAAGTTTCTTTTAATATTAAGGGTACCCGTTACGAAAAAGATGGCAAGGTTAACTACTTCAGCAACCTTGACGCATGGAGGGTAGAGCCTGCATCGGCTGCACAAAGTGCGCCTGCCAGCAATACCAACAACTATAGCCAGCCTGCGCCTGCCTACAACAATAACGCAGGTGGCAATAATAACTATAGCCAACCTAACAATACCAATTCTTCTCCTGAAGCGGTTGACGACTTGCCTTTCTAAACCCTGATAACCAATAGCTTGTTACCCATGCTTCGCCATTCCCGCATTATTACGCTCTTTTGCATAGCTACGCTTTTTTTATATGCGTGCAACAGTGTACCTGACCACAGAAGGTACATACCCAAAGACGCCGCGCTGGTAGCGGGGGTTGACCTGAAATCGCTGGGCAAAACCATTGCCTGGAATATGATAACAGGCAGCAAGCTGTTTAAGGAGATGGAAAAAAGGGTGCCGCAAAAAAACGGCTCCGACATTATGAGCGGGCTGGATAAAGCGGGTATTGATGCCCTGAATACATTTTATGTTTACTTAAAAACGGATAAGCGCTTTAACGGTGGCATCAAGGTTACGGCCTTGGTGCCACTTAGCAATTCAGGCGACTGGGAAAACTATGTAAAGAAAGGCTTCCCGGCATCTGAAATAAAGCAGCACAATGGTATTAAAACCACTTCTCTGGGCAAGGATATGTATGTGGGCTGGAACAACAACCTGCTCATTATTGTCAATTCGGCGGGCGGTTATGGCGATGCATCTGAAGGCCCACAGCCTACAGGCCCTGCGGTAGATATGGCAGTGGAACTGGATGCAGCCTTTGGGGTAACCAAAGACAACTCAATAATTGGCGATAAAAACTTTACCAAGCTCGAAAACAGTGGCCACGACCTTACGTTGTGGATTAACTACGAGCAAATAATGAGCCAGTACATGAATGAAAATGAAGCCCCAAAAATGGCTGGCGTATCCTTATCGCCTACTGTATGGAAGGGCACAGCCTTCGCTTGTGGCTTTGATTTCAAAAAAGGTAAGATTACCGGCGACATGGCCTACTATTCATCTGGCGAAATGAGCTCGGTGTATAAAGAACTGGGCGCTACCAATGCCAGCCAGGATATGATAGACAGGCTGCCATCTACCGGGCTGGATATGATGATAGCTATGCACTTATCGCCTAAAGGCATAAAAGGGCTGCTTGAAAAAACCGAAATGCTGGGCCTTGCTAATGCTGGCCTTTCGTCAATTGACGGCATGGATATTGACAAACTGCTGGATGCGTTTACGGGCGATATGGCGTTTACTATGAACGGCCTGAGCGTAGAGCAAGCCAAGGGCAGCGCCAGGGAATACGGCATGCCTGAGAAAAAAGCTAACGCAGCAGTTTGCTACGTTATGAAAATCAATAAAAAAGAAAACTTCCAGAAGATAATAGACATTGCGCTGCAAACCGGGGCCCTGAAGCCTACCGCAAACGGCTATGTAATACCTATGAGCACTACCGATTCTGTTTTCATTATGATGAACGGCGAGTATGCGGCACTGTCTAATAAATATAACGAAGCTAAAGCGATACTTGACGGCACTAACAAAAGTAAGAAGCTACCTGCGGCTGTTGCATCGCAGGTGAGCGGCCACCCCTTTGCCTTGTACCTGGATATACAGCAGGCAATAAGCAAGGTAGATATGGGCGGCACCATTTCAGGTGGCGACTCCATAATGTACTTAGAGAGCAAAAAATTACTGACAGACCTTTATTTGAGCGGCGGCGAGTTTAAAGATGACGCTATGGCCACCCACCTTGAAGTTAATTTCACCAATAAAGACGAAAGCAGCATTATTGCATTGCTGGATTTTGGAATGAAAATCAGCGATGCACAGGAAAAAGCCAAGCAGCAAATGATGCAACAAATGATGCAGGACACACTGGCACCCCAACCTAATTGATATTTTGCCTGTCTGCTATACTACACA
>CANBTK010000469.1 GCA_947372365.1 Flavipsychrobacter stenotrophus
CTTAATGACAGCAATACCTATGCTTCAGGCACTTCTTATTCCGAATACCAACAGGCTGACCCTAATTACTATGCATCTTCGGTTGGTTACATATTTACGAGGTACAACCCCATTGGCGGCACAGCCAATTCATTCCCATTGCATGATTACTTGATTACCGACACTTTTACCTTAAAAATAGGCACACCAATAAAATATTACGCTGCTACAGGTAAGCTAAGAAGGGCTACTACTGATACTACAGTTGCTGTAACCCTTTACAGGTAACCGTTAGCCAGCGCTACTCTTCGTCTTTATCATCGTCTTCTTTATCAGTATCTTTTTTAACAGGCTCCTTTTTAACGGGGGCCTTTGTTGTACCCGGTGCAGGAGTACCAACTGCTGGCTTGGTAGCTACAGGCTTAGCTGTGCTTTCTTCCTTTTTAGGCGCTGGCTTGGGTGCTGGCGGTGGTGGTACCAGCGGGAAATTATTCTTTGTTGCGTACCCCCTGCGCTCGGCATTTAAAACGGTGGTTAAATCCCTTTCGCGGGCCGACTCTTCTTTAAGCCTTTCGCGGCAGGCATTAATTTCCCCATCACTTGACGATGATTTTAATGCCTCAAAAGGAAGGAAGCCTTTCTTTACCAAATCCTTTTCGTATTCGTAGAATGAAACCACTGCAGCCCTGAGTTTTTCTGAGCCGCTTATGTCCTGCTCGCCCTTAAACTCCGAAAGCTGCTCGTCGATATACTCCTGTAGTTCTTTGCGCACAGCGGTAAGCTCGCCATAATCCTGCTTGCCATTGTACTGGCTAATGAAAATATTGCCCCATAGCGCTGCTTTGGAGTAAAGCTCGGTGGTGGAAGCCTCTATTTTTGCACTGAACTCCTGTGGAGTTTGCGCGGCACCATTTTGAGCCATTGACAATAACCCCGAAATTACCAGTATAAAAAAACGGCTCCGCATAAGTATTATAATTCATGCAAAGCTAATAAATACCCGGGGTATTACTGCCCGGGGCTCACCACAGTTGCCCAGGCACAGTTCAAAATTTTGCCCCCCTACGCAATTTCGCTTACTTTTGGCATCCATATGATACTTGTTACCGGCGCAAGCGGTTTTTTAGGGCAACACCTGGTGCAGTCGTTAGCTGCAAAGGGGCTGCCTGTGCGTGCGCTGTACAACCGCAATAAACCCACCGGGCAACTGGCACAGCTTAAAGGCGTGGACTGGCAATATGCCGACCTGCTGGATGTTTATGATGTGGAAGAAGCGATGAAAGGCGTAACGCATGTTTACCATTGTGCTGCCATTGTTTCGTTCGAGCCAAAGCACCAGGAAGCCATGCTGCATTTTAACCCGGAAAGTACAGCTAATATTGTGAACCAGGCGCTGGAACAGGGCATTGAAAAACTGGCCTACGTAAGCTCCATTGCCGCACTGGGAAAGGCTACTGCCGAAAAACCCGAAATTACAGAGGAAGAACAGTGGGGCGAAAACAATTACTCATCGGCATACGGACTAAGTAAATACCTGGCCGAAACCGAAGTATGGCGCGGCGTAGGCGAAGGCCTTAATGCCGTAATTGTGAACCCGGGCATTATACTGGGCGAAGGCAACTTTAATGATGGCTCTACCGAACTGATGAAAATAGCCTGGAAGCAATTCCCGTTTTATACCAATGGCGTTACAGCGTGGGTAGATGTGCAGGATGTTGTGCTGGCATTGCAGGCACTTATGCAATCGGGCAAAGAGGCAGAGCGCTACATACTAAGCACAGGCAATTATTCTTACCGCGCAGTATTCAATATGATGGCGGCATCGCTTAACCGCAAGCCACCCCATATATACGCCAATGCCTTTATTACCGGGCTTGTATGGCGTTTTGGCAAGCTCAAAAACCTGTTTGGCAAACATGCCGCTATAACCCGCGAAACCGCCCGCACAGCCCATGCGCTTTCGTACTTCAATAACAGCAAACTAACGCAGGCATTACCCGGCTTCAGTTATACGCCATTGCAGCAAACGATTGAACGTATGGGGAAGGCGTTCCTTGCTCACCTTAAACAATAAGTTTTTCCTAAGCGCACAGGCTGGTGCAACCGCATCCCAATTTGTAGTGAAAATATCTTTGCAAAAAACCGCTTACCCACCCCAAAAAAGCAATACAGGCTTTATTCCGGGCTAATTGCATCAAATCATAAAAATTAAACTTTTTTTCGTTTTTATAAAAAACATCCGTAAACTTGCAGTACGGAAACATAATTTTTGTTCCAATCTTAATCCGGTTGCCAGGAAATTCCCAGGATAACTATTTCAGAAGAACTTTGTTGACAAGACCATCCATAGTGATAATAATTTTATTCAAATCAATTCAATCAGAAAAAAACAAGGCATGCCTTACGACATCTTGCAATTAAATGATATGCTCATCCCTGAGCTATTAGACGTAGCCGACAACCTTAAATTAGATAATGCCCGCTCGCTTGATAAACAAACTTTAATTTACAAAATACTAGACCAACAGGCAATAAATGCAGTGCCCGTTGATGATGGCTCTAAAAAGCGCCGCGGAAGGAAACCTAAGGAAGAAACAACATCAATTATACCCCCTACCCCTGCACCAAAACCCGCACCAGTAGCGGCAAGCATGCCAGAGAAGGTAGTAACAATAGAAGAAAAAAATACCCCGGCACCTGTAGCAGCCACCGAAATAAAAGCCGAAGCTGCACCAGACGCTGAACTTGCCGGTGAAAAAAAGAAAAGGGGCCGCAAGCCAAAAGATTTCAGCGATGCGAAGCCCGAACCTGTAATGCAGCCGGAAGCCGCACCCCGCCCACAACCAGCCGAAAGGCCAAAGCCAGCAACACCAGAGCTTCCGCTTAACACTGCCCCGGAAATTACCCCTACACCTGCACCCGAAGCTACCCCACCCAAACCACCTACCGAAGCCCCAGCAACGCCGCACCAAATGGTTGGTTCGCAGCAAGCAAGGCCAAGGCATAATAATAACCCCAACAACCCTAACCAGGGCAATAACCCACGCCAGCAAGGGCCAAGGCCGTTTAACCAGCGCCCCGTTACTGCCGACAGGTCAATGCCTGAAAAAATAGAGGTTCCTGAACCTGTAGCAGCGGCACACGCTGCCAATGCACTGGCAGCACCTGTACAGGCTGAAGAAAAAGAAAACACCGGCATTACCATGCCAACGGCTGACAATAACGAAGTGCAGCCACCACAAGCCGCAGAAACTGAAAGGCCGGCTAACCAGCCTAACCAGCAGTTTAACAACCGCAACAACCGCCAGCAGCAACAATCTAATTTCAACCTTGATTTTGATGGCGTAGTTGCCAGCGAAGGCGTGCTTGAGATGATGCCTGAT
>CANBTK010000470.1 GCA_947372365.1 Flavipsychrobacter stenotrophus
TGCCGGAATTTGTTGTTTAAGCGGTATGAAAGGAACGATATTGAATTCCTGCCGCCTAAACCGTAATGCCTTCTACACCCAGCGCTTTAAGCGTATTGGCCACCTGTGCGAAATGCCTTTGCTGGTGGGCAATCAGAAACCTGAAAGTATCGCCCAGCCTTATTTTTATAAATTTAGCTATGCTTATTGGCACGGTAAGGCGGGTAATATTTACGGCACGGGCATCCTTTATGAGCCGTAGAAGCTGCTGCTGGCTATTAATAAATTCCACAAGCACATTAGTATCTGCAAAGCCGGGGGCGGGCGTGTGCCCAGCTGGTGCTTTCATGGCGTTCTTTACCGTGCCATTGTTGCCCGGTAGCATGGCATTAGCAAAATAGTTGCCTAAAAGCCCTGCTTTAAATGATGGGGTGGCAGGGTAGTTTTTCCCATTTTTAATTACCCCGGCGATATGTGGCAAGTAATAGCCATTATAGCTTTCCAGGTGGTAAATGGCCTGTAGTACGCTCCATTTGCCCGGTGCGGGTGCCGCCTTTAGCTTTGCTTCGGGCAACGATTGCAGGGCGGTTGCCTTTTTAATAGTTTGGGCAACGGTTTTTTCCATGGTGTCCAGCAATTGCTGGCTGTTAAATAGTGGCATTGCGTTTCTTTTTAGCAAAAGTAGTGTAGGCACAGGCAGCCATTATTGGTAAATACCAAGATTTTAGAGCCTTACGGTATTGAGCAGCTTACTGAAATTGGTAGGGTCAACGCCTATGTATGAGGCCAGGTATTTATGGGGTATCAGGTTAAGTACATGAGGGCTGCGGCGCAGCAGGGCAGTAAACTTTTCCTCGGCAGTGAAGGCAGCGAGTTCTATCTGCCTTTGCAGGGTGCCGGCGAGTACCATTGTCATGGCGTGGCGCACCCATGTTTCCAGGCAGCGGTGCTGCTGCATAGCCAGCGAAAAGCTGTGGTAGCTGATGCGCAGCAAGTGGCTGTCAGTAAGGGTTTCGAGCTGGTAAGCCGATGGCTGCTGCAAAAAGAAGCTGTCAATAATGCCCGAGAAAGATGGCGCATAAGAAAACACCAGTGTCACGTCTTTATTGTGGTGGGTATAGCAGGCGCGCTGCACGCCACTCAGCACCAGGTAAATGTATTGTTCGGTTTCGCCAATGCGGGTAAGTACTTGTTTGCGCTTCACCTCAGTTTCCACCCACAGGGGGCTGAAGTAGGCCCACGCCTCCTCGCTGATGCTGTGGAAAGCAAAAACCTGCTGGCGCAATATGTCGAGGTGTGGTTGCAAATAAGATGGTTAACCAGCACTAAAATAACCAATTGCCACCATAAAAGCGAAAACCCGGCTGCACCATGTAGCACCCGGGTTTTCACCACCAAATTAATATCAACATAACTATAACTTCATTTCCATAAATAAATTGTGTGGCATCAAAAATTGCCCTTGCATTGAAAATGCAGGGTGCGTGCCCCTCCCTTGCAAAAACTTTGCTAAATACAAGAATTGTTTTATATTTACGATATCGGGTTTTTAGAATAAATAATTTAGCATGAGGAAATTATACTTGCTGGGGTTGTTGTTATCGTTTGTTTTTGCAGGCTATGTTGCCAGTGGGTCTGTTACGTCATATACGTTTTCAGCATCCAGCGGCTCGTTCAGTAGTATTGTTGGAGGGTCGGGCACGGTAGCAACGAGTACGCTCAATGGTGATGACCTTACCCAAACTTCAATAAGCATAGGGTTCAATTTTGTTTTTGGCTGCCGGACTTACACAACCCTATCAGCCTGCTCAAATGGCTGGCTGTCATTAGCCAATACCTCTGACAGGGGTTGGGTTAACGGTAATACAACAGTTGGCACGGCTTTTTACCCCACCCCGCAGCATGGTTTTTTAATGTGTTACTGGGATGACCTGCAGGGGTCGGGGCACACTGCTTATTACAGCACAACAGGTACTGCACCCAACCGTGTTTTTACTTTTGAGTGGGCCAACTTCCACACCTATTCTGCTTCGGGCAACGCTACATTCCAGGTTAAGCTCTATGAGACTACCAATGTGGTGGAATACCGTTACGGGTCAGGCTCTTACAGCAGTACCTCAGCAACCATTGGCATAGCCGACAGCACTACCGACTACCTTACCCTCAGCGACCGCAGTTCGTCGCCCACTGCATCCAGCACTACTTTTTACACCTCAACCATTTCTACTTCGCCTGCGGCTAATCAGGTATATAGGTTCACGCCAAGTGGAAATATCGTTATTGCACCTACCAGCAGCAGCCCGGTTTGCAGTGGCAGCTCGCTCAATTTATTTGGCACGGTTACATCGGGTACTGCAACCAGCTTTGCATGGGCGGGGCCTGGTGGCTATACCTCCACTAACCAAAACCCTACAATAGCAGGCGTAACCACTGGCATGGCAGGTACGTACACGTTTACAGCAACCAGTTCCTGCGGTACTGTGTCTGACACTACCAGTGTAAGGGTGGACAGTACCCCAACGGCAACCATAAGCGGTACTACAGCTTTCTGTAGCGGTGGCAGCGACACCATTACGTTTACAGGGACTGCAGGGGCTACTATTACCTACACTATTAACGGTGGCAGCCCGCTTACCGTGGTACTGAGTGCTGCTGGCACGGCCAATGTACTGACAGGTGTGCTCACAACGGGCAGCAGTGCCACAACATATACTTATGCATTGGTGAGCGCCTCGCTGGGCAGTTGTTCCCAAACTATATCGGGCAGTGCCGTTGTCACAGTTAACCCCAACCCATCAGCCATTACCGGGCCTTTCGCGGTATGTATAGGGCAAACGATTACAGTTAGTGATGCCGATGCTGGTGGTACCTGGAGTACTGCAAGCGGGGCAATAGCATCTATAACACCGGCGAGTACATCTTGCGGGGTGGCAGGCATAACAGCAGGTTCAGGCATTATTACCTACAGTTTTGGCACGGGGTGTTACGACACGGCAGCTATAACCGTAAACCCATTGCCAGGTACTATAACGGGAGGCTCCTCGGTATGTGCCGGCAGCACTATTACCCTCAGCAACTCAATGAGCGGTGGGTCATGGAGCAGTAGCAACAATACCATAGCTACAGTAGGGGCAAGCTCCGGCATTGTAACGGGCGTGAGCGCAGGTACCGATACCATTACCTATACTTCAGCCGCCGGGTGTAGTGTTTCCACAGTTATTACGGTTAATACACAGCCTACGGCTATTACAGGCCCATCGGCAGTTTGCGTGGGGTCAGCAATTACATTAGGCTCTGCGCCATCCGGCGGCACATGGGCCAGCAGCAACAGTGCCATTGCCAGCGTAAGTACTACAGGCAATGCAACAGGGGTTTCG
>CANBTK010000471.1 GCA_947372365.1 Flavipsychrobacter stenotrophus
TTTTATTTTTCAGTACATTTTTAAAGTCGACTTCGTATTACTTAATCCCGTGCATTTCCTTAATAGACCCGGTCATAGCCTCATATACTTTAAGCAGGTGGGGCTGCTGTTCCAGTAGTTTGAGGTGCTGTTCTATAGTGGCATTGTCATTGCGCATAGCGGGCCCGGTTTGGGTGGTAAATGGCGATGCCGCTTTTACACGGTCGAACGTTTGCTTGATGAGCGGCTGCAGGGTAGAAGCTGGTAGCTTATTTTCGGTGCAGATATGCTCGTTAATAGCAAAAAGGTGGTTAATGAAATTGTTAGTAATAACCGCTGAAAGGTGCAGCCATTTACGCTGCTCGTCCTTTGCCTCAAATAAATTATCGGTAATGGCGTGCGCCATTTCAAGCACGTACTTTTTAGCCCTGTCGCCCGATACATCCCATGCTATGGGTATATCCCTTTCGCTACGGGTATTGTTGCGCAGTATAGAGTAGATAGGCCAAAGCACAGCATAGTCTTTGGCTGCTTTTTTTATAGTGTCTGTAGTAAGTGCGCCTGCCATATGCACCAGCACCGTTTTTTTGAAATTCAGTTTTGCGGCAATCGGCTCTATTGCATTGTCGGAAACGGCTAAAAAACACACATCCGCATCCTCATCCCTTATCTCGCTTATCTCACCGTGCTTTTGCGAAAGCAAAGCATCAGCCAGTTCTTTTACTGTAGCCGTGTTCCTGCCGTAAACGCCCTTGCACTGGTGGCCGGAAGCGGCCAGCCTTTTTCCAAAAAACCATGCAATGTTGCCTGCGCCAATGATACTAAATGTCATGCTTAAATATTATGAGTGGTATAATAGGTTTCCATAATTGTGTGTACCCGTGCTTTTAGCTCGGCTACGTCGCTTAAAGTTAACCCTTTTGTGGGTATTGGTTCTAAAAAATGTATGCGTATAGGTGCCGGCCTTGCCCAGAAATTTTTGTCTGCTGGCAATGCTTTTTTTGTGTTAAATATCACTCCGGGTATTAAAGGCTTCTGAGCCTTTATTGCGGTGGTAAATGCGCCATCAAAAAACTGCTGCATGGGCTGGCTGGTTTTATTGCGCGTGCCTTCGGGGTACAGGCACAGGTTGGTCCCTTGGTCCAGTGTTTCCTGCATTTTAGAAAAACTGCTGCGGCGGCTGGCTTCATTTTTACGGTCCACAAGTATAGACCCAGTTTTATAGATAATGCCGAATAAAGGTATGCGCGCCATTTCTTTTTTAGCAAGCGTTTTATTCGGCCCCGGTATCCATGGCGATGAAACAGGGATATCCATTAAAGAGTTGTGGTTAATGATAACTACATAATTTTCGCCTTTCTTAAAATGTTCTTTCCCCTTCCTGAAAACAGGGCAAAAAATAAGCGGCATGTACACGCCCATCCACGTCCTGAACACCGGGTGCAGGAACCTGGCCCTATGTGGCTCCGGCAAAAGCGAAATAAGAAAAATAGGTAACCAGACAACCAGCATAGTAGCTACAAAAACTAACAATGCGTAAACTGCAAATAGGCGGCCTGGTATGTTGCTGATAAATTTCAATAGCTTCGGGTACAGTTTGGGGGTTTCAAAAAGATTACAAAGTTAGCAAGAATAGCAAAATTTACCGACACTCTTTATACAGCAGGCCTTTAGGCCTGTTTTATAGCTACAAAGCCCAATCAATTGGAGCCTCGCCAACTGATTGCAAGTATTCGTTTGTTTTGCTGAAATGATGGCATCCGAAAAAGCCATTGTATGCCGACAGGGGCGATGGGTGCGCCGCAGTAAGTACTTTATGCTTGCCAGCATCTATTAAAGCCGCTTTATTTTGTGCAAAACGGCCCCACAGCATAAACACCACATGCTCTTTGGCTGTAGATATGTGTTTGATTACTTCGTCGGTAAACAGGTGCCAGCCTACCTGGCTGTGCGACATAGGCTGGTTAGCTACTACAGTAAGCGATGCATTAAGCAGCAATACCCCTTGTTTAGCCCATTTTTCAAGGTTGCCGGTAGCAGGGTAGGGCAGGCCAAGGTCTTCTTGCACCTCTTTGAAAATATTCATGAGCGATGGCGGGGGCTTTACGCCATCGGGCACGGAAAAGGATAAGCCATGGGCTTGCCCGGGATTATGGTATGGGTCTTGCCCCAGTATCACCACTTTAACTTTACTGAGCGGGGTAAACTCAAATGCATTGAAAATTTGCTTGCCCGGTGGGTAAATAATTTTGCCTGCTTTTTTTTCCTCCCTGAGCAAGGTGGCAATTTTTTGAAAATAGGGTCTCTCAAATTCGCCTTTCAATTCATTTTTCCAGCTCGCTTCAAGTTGCACATCCATATTTGAAAAGTAAAAACTAAAAAGTAAAAAATTAAATGGCCGGGTGAGCGGGCAACTTTAATGTTGTTTGGCTGGCTTATTTTATGCTTACATCCAGCACTTTATTGCCTTGCAGGTAGCCTTCCAGGGTGTCATCAATTTTAACTGGCCCTACGCCTGCGGGGGTGCCTGTAAATATGAGGTCGCCAATGTTGAGCGTGAAGAATTTTGAAGCATATTCTATGATATTGTCAATCTTGAAAATCATATCCCTCGTATGCCCGTCCTGCACGGTTTCGCCATTTAGCTTTAGCTGAAAATCAAGGTTATTAACATCAAGCCCTTCGCCCAGCTTAACAAACGTGCCAACGGCTGCCGAGCCATCGAATGCCTTGGCTACTTCCCATGGCAGCCCTTTTTTCTGTTGCTCCCTTTGCAGGTCGCGGGCAGTAAAGTCAATGCCCAGCGTTATTTCAGAATAATATTTATTGGCAAATTTCTGTTGCACGTACTTGCCGTTCTTTTCTATTTTCACCACCACCTCGCACTCAAAATGGAGGTCCTTAGTAAATTCGGGATAGTACAATGGTTTTTCTGGCAGCAGCATTGCCGATTTTGGCTTCATGAAAATTACCGGTTCCGTAGGCAAATCATTTTTTAATTCTTTGGCATGGTCGGCGTAATTTCGCCCTATACATATTATTTTCATAAACTAAATACCGCTAATGAGCCGTGTAAAGATAAAATTTCCTGAGCAAAAACCACTATTCACTGCTGCTATACCAGTGCGCATAGGCGATATTAACTATGGCGGGCACGTGGGCAATGATGCTGTGCTGAGCATAGTGCACGAAGCGCGTATGCAGATGCTGGCTGCCAGTAGCTACAGCGAAATGAATGCAGCAGGCAACGCCATGATAATGGCCGATGTGATGATAGCTTATAAAGGCGAGGCCTTTTATGGCGACATACTATCGGTTGATGTGTATGCCGAAGAATTAGGCCCCATATCATTCGACCTGCTGTACCACATTACTAC
>CANBTK010000472.1 GCA_947372365.1 Flavipsychrobacter stenotrophus
ATAATGGAAAGGTCTTCTATGCCCATATCTACCAGCACCTTAGCCACAAGGTTTGCCCTTTTGGTCGATAGTTCTTCATTCAGCATGGGGTTGCCTGTATTGTCAGTAAAGCCATTTACGTAAACCATAACGCCACGGCTATCCAGCAAGAACGGCTCTATGGCTTTATAAATAGTGGTTTTATCCGAGTCCGTTAGCTCCACTTTCATTACATTGAAATGTATAGTTGCCAGCAGGCTATCAAAAATAGGGTGCACATAATCGTAAGTGAGCATAGCCACATTACGGTTATAAGGTACTTGCGTATATTGTTTATCAAAAGTAAAAGTATCCCGCACCTCGGTATACCCTATTCTGGCCGTATGCATGGCATAAACAGTATTCATGTGCAAAGGCAGCATATAACTGGCATCGCCCCTGTTACTCATAAACTGGTAGATAGTGTCACCCGTAGCAGCATTCATCAGGTATATAGCCGCCGAATTGAGCCTTACTTTAGATATGCTGTCATAGACAAAGCCCTGCAGTATGCTCACCGGCACAGGCTGCATATTGCCCGGCAAAGCAGTTTCATAAATATCGAAATTGCCCGGTGGGCCCTGCCTGTCAGATGCAAACAGAAGTTTCCGCCCGTTGGTTACCACCCATTCGCTCTGCTCGTCATAGGGGGTATTGATAGGGTAACCCAGGTTTACCGCTGGCAGCCAGGTACTGTCATTCTTCTTTTCCGACCTGAATATATCCGTGCCACCAAAACCTAACTGCCCATCGCTGGTAAAAAACAGCGTTTTGTTGTCCATGCTTATGTATGGGGCCGTTTCATTGCCGGCGGTGTTGATAGATGGGCCTGCATTATAGGGCATCTGCCAGTAGCCATTCTCAAAAACAGATATCCAGATGTCAAAACCACCGTAACCGCCCTTGCGGTCGCTCACAAAAAATAGCTGCCTGTTATCGGGCGAAAGGCTGGGCATGCCTTCGTAGTCCGGGGTGTTTATAGTAGCACCAAAAGGCTGCGGCGTAGTCCATTCGCTGTCCATCCCTACCCGGTAAGCCATCAATAAATCGTAGCCGCCTTCAGCCCATCCATTTTCGCTGCGGTTATCGCTGCGCGAAAAAAACAGGTAATGCCCGTCGGCCGATATAAACTGTGCCGACTCATTGCTTATGGTATTAGGCGGAGCGCCCATATTGTCGGCGGCCAGCCATTCCCCGCAGCTATCGGCTTTGGCGAAGTAAAAATCCTCGTCCATATTCTTCACCCTGCGGGTGAAGTAGATAACCTGCGTATCAGCCGCCATTGACGGGAATACATCAGGGTATTTGCTATTAACGCGCGGCCCCAGGCTTGCCGGCCATTGCTGGTATATTACCCTCGTTGCGTTGCGCACAAATGTTGCCTGCGCCCTTAGCTTGTTCCAGGCGGCGCTGTCCTTTATAGTTGCATATGCACCTATTACCTGTAGGGCGCTATCGGCCCTGCCGGCATAAATAAGGCATTTAGCCAATGGCCTGGCAAACTGCATTTTGCCATTCGGGCAATTGGCTGCACCGTCCCTGAAAGCCTGCACAGCATCGGCAAACCTATGCTGCAGGAAATACCATTGCCCCAGCTGGCTATACAGCAGCGGGTTCTTCGGGTCCTTGCCTATGGCGCGCTGCAGCTTTTCGCAGGCGGCACTCCTTTGGTAGTGCGACCAGCTGCGCATGGCTGCATTATAATACTTGCCCGCCTTGCGGCCATTTTGGGCAAACAGTGCATTGCAACAAAGCAAACAACAAAATAATATAATGGTTTTCACCCGCATCAATCCGAAATATACGGCAAAAAATAAAAACCATCCATATTCAAATAGAAATCAGAAATTTGCCCGGTTAACACAATCAAGCCAAAGCCATGCCCACTACCATTATTTGCCCCAACTGTAATACACAATTTGAGCCTACCGAAGCCCTCGCCCAAACCATAAGGGAAGAGATGAGGAAGGAATTTAACCAGAAGTGGGCCAAAGAGAAACAGGAAAAGGAAAAGCAGGACAAGGAAAAAGAAAGCGCCATACTGCTGAGGGAGCAAAAACTGCAACAGGAGCAGGAGCTGCTGAAAACGCAGAAGGAGGCACAGGAGCAGGAGCTGAATAATAAGCTGGAAGCCTACAAAAAAACCATGGAAACCGACCTGGCCCGCCAGCTCACCAACAAAATACAGTCGGACTTTGAAAATAAGCTGCGCCTGCTGGAAGATGCCAATAAAACCAACGAAGGCAAACTAACCGAGGCCCGCGAAAAAGAGCTGCAATTCCTTAAAGAAATGCAGAACCTGAAAACAAGGGAGCAGGAGCTGGAACTTGAGGTGCAGAGGAAACTGATGGACGAGCGCCAGAAACTGGGCGAACAAATAAAAAAAGAGGAAGAAGAAAAAAATAAGCAGCGCGATGCCGAGTTCCAGATGAAGCTGAAGGAAAAAGACAAGCAATTGGAAGACCAGCGCAAACTGGTAGAAGAGATGAAGCGCAAGGCAGAACAAGGCTCCATGCAGCTACAAGGCGAAGTGCAGGAACTGGCACTGGAACAATTGCTGAAACATTCCTTCCCTTTCGATGTAATAAGCGAGGTGGGCAAGGGCGTGCGTGGCGCCGACTGCATACAAACCGTGCGCAACAACTACGGCCAACAGTGCGGCAAAATTATTTTTGAAAGCAAGCGCACCAAAGACTTCAGCGATGACTGGATAGAAAAACTGAAGGCCGATATGCGCGCCCTGGGTGCCGATGTTGCGGTAATAGTAACACAGGCAATGCCCAAAGACATGGATACATTCGGCGAAAAGCAAGGCATATGGATATGCACCTTCGGCGAAGTAAAAGCCTTGGTGCATGTGCTGCGCGACCTTGTAATGAAGGTGTACAATGCCACCAAAAGCCAGGAAAACAAGGGCGATAAAATGGCACTGCTGTATCAGTACCTGGTGAGCGGCGAGTTCTCGGAACAGTGGAACGCCATACGCGAAGGCTTTATGGGCATGAAAATATCTATACAGCGCGAACGCGACCAGATGGAAAAACTATGGAAAGCCCGCGAAAAATCGCTGGAAAAAGTACTGCTGAACGCCGCCCACATCCGTGGCTCAATAGAAGGCATTTCCGGCATGGATGTAGACCTGAACCTCCTGCCCGAAGGCAACAGCATGGAGCTGGGCGAGGGCTAACCACAGGCCAGGCAGTGTTTGCCTACTTGCGCGGCTTTTTGCGGCTCAGGTAGCCACCCCATACTACGCCCCTGCGCTCGCTATTGCCTACCGTATAACCAATATCGCACCACGGCGCTTTTTTGCCCTTTATGGCAGCCATTGCCCCTA
>CANBTK010000473.1 GCA_947372365.1 Flavipsychrobacter stenotrophus
ACAACAACTATTTCTTATACAGTTACCAATGCGGCGGGCTGTACAGCTACTGCAACAGCTACTGTTACGGTTGATGCGCTTCCTTTCGTTCCGGCTATTACTGGTGCATCTACCATTTGTATGGGTAGCACCGCTACATTTACCGATGGCACTACTGGCGGCACATGGGCAACCAGCGATGCAACTGTAGCTTCAATCTCTGCCACAGGCGTTGTAACAACAGTAGCCACAGGCACAGCAACTATATCTTACACAGTAACAAGTGCAGCGGGCTGCACCAGCATGGTAACACTTGCTGTAACAGTTGATGCATTGCCTACCGTTGCAGCTATAAGCGGCACTACGGTTATCTGCGCTGCTACCAGCACAACCCTTACCGACGCTACTACAGGTGGCACATGGAGCAGCAGCGATGCCTCTATTGCTACTGTGGACCCATCTACAGGTGTTGTAACAGGTGTTGCGGGCGGTACTGCCAATATCTTATATACAGTTACCAGCGCAGCAGGTTGTACAGCTTCTACAGCGGTTTCATTCACCGTAAACGCAGGGCCTACAGTTAGCGCAATCAGCGGCCTGGCAGGCACATGCATAGGCACCAGCACAACGCTTACCGATGCTACTACAGGCGGCGCATGGAGCAGCAGCGATGCTACCATTGCTACCATCAGCAGCGCAGGCGTTGTAACAGGCGTAGCAGCAGGTACTGTAACTATTACTTATACTGTAACCGGCTCAGGTGGTTGCGCCACATCAGTTTATGCTACATTCAATGTAAACACCGTGCCGACAGGTACGCTGAACCCAGCTAGTGGCAGCCTTACATTGTGTGGTGGTGCCCCGGTTAATATCTGGATTTCAGGTTCTGCCAGCGGTTCTACTTACCAGTGGTATAACACAGGCGTAGCAGTACCGGGCGCTACTAACTCCAGCATCGTAACTGATACTGTGGGTACATACTCAGTGGTGGTTTCTAACGGTGGCTGCAGCATCACGCTGTCAAGTGTAACAGTTGTTGCTCCGCCAAATGCGGTGATCACACACCCTTCAGGCAACATCTTAACTACAGGCTCTTTTGCAACTTACCAGTGGTACCTTAACGGTACAGCTATCAGCGGTGCAACTTCTGTTGTTTACCACTATGCAGCACCGGGCGCTTACACAGTTATAGTTACTGATGGCAATGGCTGTTCCGATACATCGGCTGCTTACACGGTTACTTCTATTAATGGCGTAGCAGGTGTTAATGTAAATGCCCTTGATATCAGGTTGTTCCCTAACCCTACAGCATCTGTAATAACAATAGATGCCCCAGTGAAGGTGAACGTATCTGTACTGAGGCCTGACGGCAAAGTAATTATGCAGCAGGATGATGCTACTACTATTGATGTGAGCAACCTGGCCAACGGCATGTATATGATTATGATCTACAGCCAGGACAATGCCCTGCTCAAAACCGATAAGTTCATGAAAGTGAATTAATAAATTCCAATAGTAAAATATCAAATTCCAAAGGGTGCTTCGAAAGAGGCACCCTTTTTTTAGGTGGTATCATTAGGCCTTCTTATGTAAATACGGAAGTAGAGGCGGATGATAATTGATATATTTATACCTAAATTTGCATAATGGAGACATTACACATCCAAATTACTAATCAAAAGGCTTTAAAGCTATTGCAAGACTTGGAGGATTTAGATCTCATTAAAGTTTTGAAAGATAAGGTTGCACCGAAGAAAAAGTTGTCTGAAAAATATGCAGGTAAATTACCTGGCAATATTGCAGACGATATGCAAAAATATATAACCGAAAGTCGAAAAGAATGGCAAGAATCCAATATTTAATCGACACCAATGCTATAGTAGATTATCTTGGGCTGAAGCTACCTAATAGCGGAATGGTTTTTATGAACTCGATTATGGATAATGAACCAAGCGCATCAGTTATTACCAAAATTGAAGTTCTAGGATACAGTACTACCGCAGAATATTCTAGACTGCTTGCCGAATTTATTGATGATATTAACATAATTGAACTCACTAGCGAAGTGGTGAGCAAAACAATTTTGATCAGAAGGACGAACAAAATAAAATTACCTGATGCTATTATTGCAGCTACTGCTGTAGTTCGTGGTTCAGTTATTATTTCCAGGAATGTAAAGGACTTCCAAAATATTAAAGGTTTAAAGGCAATAAATCCTTGGGAAAAGTAAACTGAATTAATTTCCCGTTCTTTTATTTGTGCTGGCATCCTACGCACCTATTTCCCACTAAAAAATTACCTTTGCACATCATTTGGTAATTGAAGGAACAAAAAAATAAAAATTTACATACAAAGCATTAGCATGAATAACGCATATTTCGATTTTGCAGAACCAAAGAATGAGCCGGTACTGAGTTATGGGCCGGGTAGCCACGAGCGGGCAGCACTACAGAAAGCTTTAGCAGAGCTGAAAGCTAAGAAACGCGATATACCTATGTATATTGACGGCGAAGAAGTGCGCAGCGATAAGAAGGTGGAAATACGCCCGCCACATGAAATCAAGCATTTGCTGGGGCATTTCCACCAGTCGGAAGAAGAGCATGTGCACATGGCTATTGATGCGGCGCTGAATGTGCGTGAAAGCTGGGCCGAAATGGCTTGGGAACACAGGGCTGGCATCTTCCTGAAAGCGGCTGAGCTACTGGCTACCAAGTACAGGTTCAGGATGAATGCGGCTACTATGCTGGGCCAGAGCAAGAACGCTTACCAGGCTGAAATAGACAGCGCATGCGAACTGATAGATTTCCTGAGGTTTAACGTTCACTTCCTGAGCCAGATATATAAAGGGCAGCCGGTATCATCGCCGGGCGTTCAGAACCGCATGGAGTACCGCCCGCTTGAAGGGTTTGTACTGGCGGTAACCCCATTTAACTTTACAGCTATTGGCGGCAACCTGCCTACCGCGCCTGCTATGTGCGGCAATGTGGTGGTGTGGAAGCCAGCTAATACACAGGTATATTCGGCCAGTGTGTTCATGGAGATATTGATTGAAGCTGGCCTGCCTGCAGGTGTTATCAACCTTATCTACCCATCGGGCCCATTGGTAGGCGAAATATGCTATGCGCACCCCGATTTTGCTGGTGTTCACTTTACAGGCTCTACTGGCGTATTCCAGAGCATGTGGAAGAGCATAGGCAACAATATTTCCCGCTACAGGTCTTACCCACGTATAGTAGGGGAGACTGGCGGCAAGGATTTCGTATTCGCACACCCGTCAGCTAACCCTGATGCAGTAGCTGTGGGCCTTGCAAGGGGCGCATTTGAATACCAGTGGCAGAAATGCTCGGCAGCATCGCGCGCCTACCTGCCTGCC
>CANBTK010000474.1 GCA_947372365.1 Flavipsychrobacter stenotrophus
CCACCAGTTCCTGAGTTTTACGGTGAATACACCAGCCCAGTATGCCCTGGCCAACCACCTGTCATCTGGCAAAGCGTCCGATGTTAACGCTACCATGCAGCAAAAGCGCGATTACTTCCTTTCGCTTATGGCTGGCACCGCCTTTACCATACACCAGCCCACACGGGGCAGTTATTTCCAACTGGCCAGCTATGAGCGCATCAGCGATATGGGCGATATGGACTTTACTCGCTGGTTGACTATAGAACATGGCGTGGCAACCATACCCGTAAGTGCCTTTTACCAAAACAAAAATGACGACAAACTAATCCGCTTCTGCTTCGCCAAAAAAGAAGATACCCTTGAAAAAGCAGTCGAGAAGCTAAAGATGCTGTAAACAAGCTAGCGTTGGCAACTTTTTGAAAAATTGCCAATACTCTAATAACCACACCAACATTAAAAAGGGCTATCCATCTGGATAGCCCTTTTTAGTATTTACTCTTATCGGTACTCAATATTATATATGCAGACCGAGTCTACGTAACACCTCCCTCTCTATTGGAGTTCCCTGTCAGGGGAATGGGCGTAGCCCTCGGGGAGGGGCTTAAACACCCACCATCAGCGGCATCAGCAATGTAAGCAGCTCTTCATTTTCAACCACATCCACTGGCTTAAAGATACCAGCGCGGGTTGGGCTGCTCAGTTCCAGTTGCACCTCAGCGCCATCCAGGTTGTTGATAAGCTCTATCATCAGCTTGGCGTTGAAAGCAATCTTCATATCCTCGCCGCTGTACTGGCAGCTCAGCATTTCCTTGCCTTCGTATGAAAAATCAATGTCCTGCGCGCTTATCTGCACCGCATTGCCATTAATATCAAGTACTATCTGGTTAGTAGTTTTGTTAGCGAATATACTTACACGGCGCAGTGCGCTAATGAAATCGGCACGGTTAATAGTGAGCCTGTAAGGGTTTTCGGCAGGTATTACCGCTTTATAATCGGGGAAGCGCGCATCAATAAGGCGGCAGCTCAGGCTGAATTTTTCTCCGGTTACAAAAAGGTGGCTGCTATTATATGCCAGTTGCAGCGAGGTAGCATCCTGTGGCAGGGTCGCGCGCAGCTGTTGCAATGGTTTTTTCGGCACTACGAAACCGCCGTCTTCAGGGCAGTTGATATCTGTCCTTTTAAACTGTACCAGGCGATGGGCATCCGTAGCAACAAAGGTGAGGCTGTTGGTCTTCATCTCAAAGTACACGCCCGTCATAGCAGGGCGCAACGTATCGCTGCTCACAGCAAACAAAGTTTTATTGATGCTTTCCAGCAAGCTGATAGATGGCATGGTAAAAGCCGATGTATCGCTTGGGGCGGGCTCCTTCGGGAAGTCGTCAGCACGCTCGCCGGTAATGCGGTATTTGCCTATATCGCTGGCCATTTCTATCGAAAGGTCCTGCTCATTAACCGTAAAGTTAATAGGCTGCTCAGGCAGGTTTTTGAGGTATTCGGTGAGTATTTTAGATGGGATACAGATGCGCCCGCTACCTTCGGCATCATTCACTTCCATCTGCACGCGCATCATTGTTTCAAGGTCGGTAGCAGTAAGCGTGAGCGTAGTGCCGCTTAGTTCGAATAAAAAATCTTCAAGGACGGAAAGTACTGTATTAGAACTGATAACCCCGCTTATCTGTTGCAGGTTTTTCAGCAGGACATTTGATGTTACGATAAAACGCATGTAATTGATGTTTGTGACAAAGATACGCAATTGGCCGCATGGCAGCAGTGCTTAATGTGGGTGTGGATAAATAACCGTTTTCTGTGGACTTCGTTTTAATAGATATCCCATGTATCGCAACGCTGCCCTTTTGCAATCATCACTTCTTGTCCTTTACCCTTTCATTATAGATTTCCTGCATTTCATCAATAGTTTGAAAATACAGCTTCTTATTCCCAAAGGCCTCGGGTTGGTAGCCATCCTGCTCCTTGCGCACATTATGCAGCCCGAACTGGCTGGCATGGGCCGCTACCCATAAGTCAAACTTCAGTTGCTTCATGGCATGGTAGGTATAACTAAAATCTTTGCCAGCATCAGGGTAAGTAGGCATACCGGGCAGCGTAACTTCATCAAGCATATACGGTATATTGGCTATCAATACTTTGTAGCTGCGTTGCCCGTCCTTCACGGTAAGCAAATAACTGCATGCCCCTTTGGTGTGGCCCGGATGGTGCAGCATTTCCAGCTTTGTGCTGCCTAACGCTACAATATCGTGGTTATGTAGTTCACGGCTCACCTTAACAGGGGTAAACAGGCTGCCAACGCCCTTGCCGCCATACAGGTAATCGGAGTTGCCGCCATCGGCTACAACTTGCGCATCCTTGTAGTCAATCATCACTTTGGCGCCCGTCATTTTTGTATAGCCGCCAGGCCACCGGTATGGTCAAAATGCGCTTGCGAAATAAGGATAATTTTAATGTCCTCAAATTTAAAACCGAGTGCCTCCACATTGGCCTTGAGCATGCCTACGGTTGTTTCCAGGGCAGTATTGATGAGTATATGCCCCTTGGGCGTAGTTATCAGGTAGCAGCTGAGGTCGTAAGTGCCCACATAGTACAGGTTGCCCGCTATGCGAAACGGCTTGTAAGGCTTTGACCATTCGGCCTTAGTAGCATGTACAGGCTGTGCCGAAGTGATGATACTGCTTAACAACAAGCATAATAAGAGTAAAGCCGCACCACTCGGCACTTTCCGTATTGGCATAGGTAATAAAAATCAGAAGCCCGAAATTAATGGAAATTTTTATGGGGCGGAATTACGATAGCTGTTTATTCTGGGAATACGTCAGCCATCATGGTAAATGGATCCTTTTAGTAGAACCAACCGGGAAACTGAATTATTACAAAATTCGCATGAAAATGACGAGCCCCTGAAAAGGAGACCCGCCAATGACAGAAGTAATGATTCCTTAATTAGAAATTAAGAATTAGCGAGACGTTTAACACGTTCTTTTACCTGATCATATAATGCTACAACCCGATTATTTGTCCCGACCTCTTCAAAAATGAAGTTCGGACCATCCAGGAAAGCTCTGTATTCTTTAGTTGTTTGTCCACCGGCAAAAACAATTTCCAGTGGGCCGTGAGCCTGATTCCCGCTGATAATTTCACCTCTGGTAAGATCAGTGAATAAAGCAATATAATATTTTGGCTTCACTGTAAATTGTGCAGAATTGCCGCTATAAACATTTCTTTTTACTAGTGCTAAATCCCCGTCTACACCTATGCCTAAATTGGCAAGATCGTTAGATTCGTTTTTGATCAATAATTGCCCTGCTTCAGTTGTTCCATCCAAGAATAATTGTTGAAC
>CANBTK010000475.1 GCA_947372365.1 Flavipsychrobacter stenotrophus
TGCAAATGTACACAATTTTCCTAAAATGTGTCATTGATACGAGTGACAAAATAAATTACCTATCGGTGTCCGGAAAATCTTAAAAAATCCTTAAATAGCTTGTTTATCAATCCATAAGCCATCTTCCCGAATGAGGTTTATCAGTTGCTCGAGGGCAAATTTGCTTTCCATATTGCGCCTGATAACGTCCTTTCCCCTGTATAGTGTGATTTTTCCAGGACCGGTTCCTACATAGCCATAGTCAGCATCGGCCATCTCTCCGGGGCCATTGACTATGCAACCCATAATGGCGATTTTAACGCCTTTGAGGTGGTTGGTGGCGGCGCGTATTTTGGCAGTTGTTTCCTGTAGGTCGAACAAGGTGCGGCCACAGCTTGGGCAGCTGATGTATTCCGTTTTGCTGATGCGGGTACGGGTGGCCTGTAGTATTGAAAATGCGGTATTATTCAGGAATTGTTCGTTGCTTTTTACTTCAAGGTAGGTGCGGCCGCTTACCTTGGTGTTGTGTAAATCTTCTTCATTGTTGTGCAGCCATATGCCATCGCCCATGCCTTCCAGGAACAAACCTCCGGCTTCTGTGGCAAAGTGAATCAGTTGCTCGTCAACAGTAGCATCGCTGCTGCTTACGTTTAATATAACGGGGTTGTTGATGCCCTGTAGCATCAACTCAGCAATAAGCCTGCGTACTGCCATAAGGGCTGATGTGCCTGTGCTATGGGCTACCAGTACCACATTGGCATCCTGCTTTACCCTGGGCAGCAGGCTGCCGTAATCCATGCTGGCATCCACCGATACAAAGGTGGCACCATCGCCTGTAAGGTTGCCATTTAAATAGGCTTCGGCAGTTAAAAGAGGGTGGTATTTACTTTTGTCTTCGGCGGCTAACCATGTGGCATGGCTGCAAACTACCTGAAGTGTGCCCGGTAGCGCAAAATCGAAAATGTGGTTGCCTGTATAAACATAATCAGCCGCCGCATCGCCTATGCTCCATTTGTCGGAATGTGGGTTGTAGGTATAGCCGATATGCTCCAGGCTGTGGGTGTCGAGTGTGTTTACATTGCTGAAATCTGCAACGACAACGGGTACTTTATGCCCGCCTATATCATGAATTGCACTTGTGCCCCTGCGTTTATAGGCAAATGGGTTGTAGGGTAGTGCCTGCGTACCATATGGTGGGTTGTGGGTTGCCTGCAGGCCGGTATAGCGCTTTACAATATCGCGGCATACGGGTATTTCAAATTCGGGGTCTTCAGTAAGTGAAACCCTTATGGTATCACCAATGCCATCTTCCAGTAAAGTACAAATACCTATTGCGCTTTTTATGCGGCCGTCCTCGCCGTCGCCAGCTTCGGTAACGCCCAGGTGCAGGGGGTAGCACTCGCCAAATTCGGTTTGCATTTGCTGCACCAGCAGCCTGTACGCCTGCACCATTACCTGCGGGTTGCTGCTTTTCATGCTCAGTATTATCTGGTGGTAATCTTCGCCCCGGGCTATACGCAGGAACTCCATGGCGCTTTCCACCATACCCATAGGGGTATCGCCATAGCGGCTCATAATGCGGTCGCTGAGGCTGCCGTGGTTAGTGCCTATGCGCATAGCGGTGCCATGCTCCTTGCAAATGCGCACGAGCGGGGTAAACCGCTGGCGGATATGCTCTATTTCTTCGGCATATTCGGCATCGGTATATTCTATGGTTTCAAACTTCTTTTTATCTACATAGTTGCCCGGGTTCACGCGCACCTTTTCTATAAGCCTGGCGGCAATTTCTGCGGCATTAGGCGTAAAGTGGATGTCCGCAATAATAGGTGTGTCATACCCTTTGGCCCTTATTGCGTTTTTTATATGCAGTAGGTTTTCTGCTTCGTTTTTACTAGGTGCTGTTATGCGCACCAGTTCGGCACCGGCTTCTATGCACCTGATGCTCTGGGCAACAGTAGCGTCTGTATCCATGGTATCGGTAGTGGTCATGGTCTGGATGCGGATGGGGTTATTGCCACCTATTACCAGGTTGCCCACTTTTACCTCGCGTGTGGGCAGGCGCTTGTACTCAGTTAACGAAACACAATATTGCTGCATTATTCAAAAATTAAAAGGCAAATTTAAAAAGCAAAACGCTTGCCGAAGGCAACTTATTGCACATAAAAAAAGTGCCACACTGTTAAAGTGTGGCACAGCTTAAAAAACTACAATTTTATATGGAATATCCTGAGGATATCCAGCCCGTTTACATATACCATTAAGCCGAGCAAAAGCACGAGGCCCACTGTAGTGGCACGCTCCATCACTTTCTCGCTCACTTTTTTGCCTGATATCATTTCAAACAGCAGGAAGATAACGTAACCCCCATCAAGGCCGGGTATAGGCAGCAGGTTCATAAATGCCAGCGCTACCGATATGAATGCAGTAAGCGTAAGGAAGTTGAGCCAGCTAAATTCAGGGGCATACATTTTGCCCATAGAATAGAACCCGCCCATGCTTTCGTTTACTTTTACTTCTTTTGAACCAAATAATTTAAACTGGCCTACATATAGTTTCAGCCTGTCAATAGTATAGGTAACACCCTTGCCTATAGCCTGTACGGGGTTATACTTCACCTTTACGCTTTCCATATAACGGTCGGGCGATGTCCATGCAAAACCAAAAAGGGAATCTTTGGTGAATGTTGCAGTTGCAGTATCTACCTTGTTATCCCTTACAAATGCAATGCTGAGAGGCTTACCGTAATTAGCTTCCTTATAATCGTTAAAGTCTACGTTATACAGTATTGGCTGGCCGTTTATGGCTATGATGCTGTCGCCCTTTTTGAAGTTGGCTTTTGCTGCCAGTGAATTAGGCATAACAGAATCAACCACCGCCGGGGTGCGCACGCCTATTACGCTGCTCCTGTTCGATTTAATAATCTTGCTTATGGTGCCAAATGGGATACCGATAGTAGTGTCTTTGCCTGAGCGGCTTATGGTAATGGTGCCATTGTCTTTGTGCATGATAAGCGCAAGCGGCACCTGGTTAAAGCGCTCAATAGGCTTTTCGTCAATAGCTTTAATCATATCGCCGTTCTTCAGGCCTATGCTGCGGCCAACGCTGTCAACGGCTATGCCATACTTCAGGTTTTTTACCGGCAGGTATTCTTCGCCCCACACACTGAAAATAATCATGTAAAGGAAAATGGCTACCAGCACATTCATAATAATGCCACCCAGCATTATGAGCAGCCTTTGGTATGCCTTCTTTGAGCGGTATTCCCAAGGCTGCGGTGGTTGTTCCAGCGCTTCTTTGTCCATGCTCTCATCTACCATGCCCGATATTTTTACATAGCCACCCAGCGG
>CANBTK010000476.1 GCA_947372365.1 Flavipsychrobacter stenotrophus
TACCTGCCCATCGTGCGCGTAGCATAGGGCATCAGGAGTTGTGAAGAAGAGCCCGATGCCCAACTGTATACATACTATCATGAGCAGATTAAATACGATGGTGGCATATTTTAACCTCAACTTGTATTTATGCACATTAATTTTCTTAAAGTTTCGCCTGATGTACTTCGTATAGCTTATAGGCAAGGTAAAAAAACCGGCCCACGTAGCACCCTGCACTATTCTCCAGGCTAGCGGACAATCAACCCCTAACGAACAAATGAGCATCTGAAGCCCTAAAAGCCCAATGAGCAATCCGCCAGAAAAAAGCAGCCCGATGAGTACAGTAATATTGGTGGTGCGCGTAATAAGGCTGTCATGCATTGAGGTCTATTTCACGCCGTTAAGGTATGAAAAATTATCTCTGCCGGTTAACGGACACAAGTTACAGTAGCATTCCCGTGCCTAACTCATTTACACCTAAAATCTATAGTGTAAACCAATTTTTACTATCTGGGCCTAACTTTGGCACCACAAACTCTGCCAACTACACTTTAGCGGATATATACCCAAACAAGCTGGCTTACAACCTACTCGACGCTTTCCACATTCACACAATTTACCATTCCCCATTAACAATTTACCATTCCCCTCACCCAGATATAAAAATTTTGTATTAACACGTTCACTTATCAAATAATCACCGTATCTTTGCCGTCCTTAAAAAATTAACTAAAAGGAGGAACAAAAACTTGGAAGAAAATCAAACAAACATTTCCGAAACAGCCGGAACATCACAGGATGAGTCCGTACAAACAACTGCTGCAACCGTCAATGAAACGCCTGCAGCTGAAGTAACCACAAACGAAGAAGCAACAGCACCTGCTGCTGATGCAACTTCTGAAACCGCACCTGCTGCAGAAAAGCCTAAAAGGGCCCGTATGCAACCAGTTGTAGCAACACCGGTAGAAGCAGACACAGAATCGACTCCTGTGACTGCAGAAGCAGAAGTAATGACTGCCGACGAAGAGCAGGCATTTACCGAAACATTTGCAGCTGATGCAGTTGAAGCCCAGGCTCCACGCGCACCACGCCGCTATTACGAAGAAGCTTCAACAACCGCCCACGATGATTTCGATTGGAGCGTTGACAAGCGCAACGTAGCGTCTTACAAGGCAGACGACCGCCAGAAGTATGACAAAATTTATGACAGTACTTTCCGCGCCATCAACGAAAATGAGTTGATGATGGGGACAATTGAGGGCATGACTAAAACTGATGTTATCATTAACATTGGCTTTAAGAGCGATGGCCTTATATCTTTAAATGAGTTCCGCGATAACACCAACATCAAAATTGGCGATAAAGTGGAAGTTATGGTTGTGGAAAAAGAAGACCGTTCAGGCCATCTTCACCTTAGCCGCAAAATGGCAAGGGCAGCACGCTCTTGGCAGCAGATTGTTGATTTCTACAAAACCGGCGAAGTTGTTACAGGTACTATTACCTCTAAAACTAAAGGCGGCCTTATTGTGGATGTACACGGCCTGGAAACATTCTTACCTGGTAGCCAGATAGATGTGAAGCCTGTTACAGATTACGACCAGTACGTAGGCAAGACTATGGACTTCAAGGTTGTTAAGATCAACGAAACTATCCGCAACGCCGTAGTAAGCCATAAAGCGCTTATCGAAAGCGATATCGAACAACAGCGTAGCGTTATCATTGGCCAGCTTGAAAAAGGCCAGGTACTGGAAGGTACCGTTAAGAATGTTACCGACTTCGGTGCGTTCATTGACCTTGGCGGCGTAGATGGCTTGTTGTATATCACTGACATCAGCTGGGGCCGCGTAACGCACCCAAGCGAAGTATTACACAACAGCCAGAAGCTGAATGTGGTGGTACTTGATTTCGATGATGAGAAAAAACGTATCAGCCTTGGCCTGAAACAATTAACTCCTCACCCATGGGATAACCTTCCTGAGAACATTTCAGAAGGCGCCCATGTTAAGGGTAAAGTTGTAAACATTGAAGATTACGGTGCATTCTTAGAAATTATGCCAGGCGTAGAAGGCCTTGTACACGTTTCTGAAATTACATGGTCATCTCAGCCAATCAACGCTAAAGAGTTCTTCAAATTAGGCGAAGAGCACGAAGCAGTTGTGGTTACACTTGACAAAGACGAGCGCAAAATGAGCCTGTCTATCAAGCAGCTTTCTGCTGACCCATGGGAAACTATCGAAGATAAATTCCCAATGGATAGCAAGCACTCTGGCACCGTTAAAAACATCACTCCTTATGGCGTGTTCGTAGAACTGGAAACTGGCATCGGCGGTATGATTCATATCAGCGACCTTAGCTGGATCAAGCGTTACAACCACCCAAGTGAGTTTGTTAAAACAGGCGAGAAAATTGACGTGATGATCCTTGGCATTGACAAGGAAAACCGCAAACTTTCCCTTGGCCACAAACAAATGGAAGAAGACCCATGGAATGCATTTGAAACTGTATTCCCGATCGGTTCTATACATGAAGGCAGCGTAACCCGCAAAGACGATAAAGGAGCTACAGTACAGCTTCAGTATGGCCTGGAAGCATACGCACCTGCACGCCACCTTCGTAAAGAAGACGGCAGCAATGTAGAAGCTGAAGAAACACTTCCTTTCATGATCATTGAGTTTGACCGCAACGACAAACGCATCCTTGTATCGCATTCTAAAGTTTGGGAACAAACTAAGAACGAAGAGAAAGATGCTGTAAGGAAAGAAGCTGCAAGCGAAAATGAAAAGACCAAGAAAGCAGTTAAGAACATCCAGAGCAAAGTTGAAAAACCAACTCTTGGCGACTTAGGCGCATTGGCTTCTATTAAAGACAAATTGAAGAAAGCTGAAGAAGAAGAAGAAGCTGGCAACTAATTTAGCCAACCAATCCTACTATCAGCCGATTCGGTGATACTTTTGAAAACACCCGCTCACTGAGCGGGTGTTTTTTTTGCACCTGGGCCAGCTACCCTTCCCTGATGCGCTAAACAGCCTCAAAAGCTCTGTTACGGCGCAATAAATAGCAATAGAGGGCTACACGCCAGGGCAATCCATTTACGTGCCGCAACAGGCACCACACGCCTCCTCTATGATGCAATGTTCAAACGCATCAATTCCCAATAGAAGGCCCTACAACGAATAACAACAAAAATTATCTCAAAAAGTTTTTGCTAGTTCAAAATAGCCACTTATCTTTGCAGTCCCTTAGCGGGAAAAAGGAAGCATAGCTCAGCTGGTTCAGAGCATCTGCCTTACAAGCAGAGGGTCCGCGGTTCGAACCCGTGTGCTTCCACAAATAATAAAAC
>CANBTK010000477.1 GCA_947372365.1 Flavipsychrobacter stenotrophus
AAGTTAGATTAAAGCTAAGGTAGGGTACATTTTTATCATCAAAAATGTACGAAAGATATGAGGTAAATCCATATTCCTTTCTTTTTCCGTAATCAAACTCTATTGCAAAATTGAACCCATCATACGTGACATTAGGGCCGATAACAAGATATTTCTGTAATTCATGAAGGTCTTCCGGTTCAATATCTGCAAATAATTTTTTTATGAATGAAAAACTCTGCGGCAACGAGTTGTTGTAATTGTAGGTAAACTTTATTGGTATTAAATTATTCTGTACAAAAAAATCGAGGTAATTATAGTTTTTTTCTTGCCGACGAATCATGCTTTTGGTATATAAAGCGAAACCTAAATTGATTAAGAGTGTCGTATAATCCTCGTCAAACAACAAAGCCTCCAGCAACGTAGTCTTACCCACATTATTATCCCCCACAATCAGGTTAAACTGACCGATATCGTTTACTTCAAGGCTGTCAAACCTTTTGAAATTTTCGACCTTGAAGTACGATAAGTGTTTTGGTTCCATTTTGTCTGTTTCTATTACAAATCTATTCTATTTACTCCAATACCGGCGATAACCACCTTTGCATTTCTTCGGCGCTCATGCCCTTGCGGCGGGTGTAGTCTTCCAGCTGGTCGGGTAGTATTTTGTTGATGCCGAAGTAGGAGCTTTCGGGGTGGCTGAAATACCAGCCGCAAACTGATGCCGCCGGGAACATAGCCAGCGATTCTGTGAGTATTATGCCCGCATTTTTGGTGGCACTCAGCAGGCTGAATAATTTGTATTTTTCGGTATGGTCGGGGCAGGCAGGGTAGCCTGGTGCTGGGCGTATGCCCTGGTATTTTTCATGTACCAGGTCTTCCAGCGGTATCTGCTCTTCCTTCGCATAGCCCCAGAACTCTGTCCTGGTGCGTTTGTGCAGTACTTCGGCAAATGCTTCCGCAAGGCGGTCGGCAAGTGCCTGCAGCATTATTTTGTGGTAGTCGTCATGGTCATCAGCGAACTTTTTAAGGTGCGGCTCTATGCCATGTATGCTCACTGCAAATGCGCCCATATAATCGGTGCTGCCTGGCTTAACAAAATCAGCTAACGAGAAGCTGGGCTGCCCGGCTGCTTTCTTTATTTGCTGGCGCAGCATTTCAAGCTTAGTAAGTTCGTTGCCATTTTCATCTTTAATGACAATAGAGTCAGGCGCGGTTTTCAGTGTTTCCCAAAAACCGGTTATACCCTTTGCTGTAAGCCATTTTTCATTTACAATTTTATCCAGCATTGCGCTGGCATCATTGTATAATTTAGTGGCTTCAGCGCCTACATGCGCATCCTTGAGTATTTCGGGGAACTTGCCCTTCATTTCCCATGCTATAAAGAATGGCCCCCAGTCAATGTATTGCCTTATTTCGTTAACATCGTAATCGGCAAATACCTGCACGCCCATTTGCGCGGGCTTGGGTGGGGTGTAGCCCTCCCAGTTTATTTTTACTGTATTGGCCTGCGCTTCTTTCAGGGATATATATTGCTTAGCCGATTTTTTATTGGCAAAATCATCCTGAAGCTTTTCATACTCCAGGTTAATGTTAGCCAGGAAGCCTTCTTTATTTTCCTTGTTCAGCAGGTTGCCGGCTACAGTTACGCTGCGGCTGGCATCCAGTACATATACTACTCCGTTATCGTACTGTGGCGCAATTTTTACTGCGGTGTGCATACGGCTGGTTGTAGCGCCGCCTATAAGCAGGGGCTGTGTCATGCCGCGCCTTTTCATTTCGCGGGCCACATGCACCATCTCATCAAGCGAAGGCGTTATTAAACCGCTGAGGCCAATAATATCTACATTCTCCCGCTGAGCTGTTTCCAGTATTTTATCGGCTGGCACCATTACACCAAGGTCTATGATGTCGTAGCCGTTACAGCCCAGTACTACGCCTACAATGTTCTTGCCAATATCGTGCACGTCGCCCTTTACGGTGGCCATGAGTATTTTGGCTGCGCCTTTACTTTCTTCGTTTATTGTTCCGGCGGCAATGTGTGCCAGCCTGCGTTCTTCTTTTTCCGCCTCAATGAAAGGGAACAGGTAAGCCACGCTTTTCTTCATTACGCGGGCACTTTTTACTACCTGCGGCAGGAACATTTTGCCACTGCCAAACAGGTCGCCTACTACGTTCATGCCATCCATCAGCGGGCCTTCTATAACGTCCAGCGGCTTAGGGTATTTCTGGCGGGCTTCTTCGGTATCGGCATCTATAAAGTCGGTTATGCCGTTTACCAGTGCGTGTTTCAGGCGCTCTTCAACCGGTGTTCCCCTCCACAGGTCATCTTTCTTTTCTTCCTTGTCTTTGGCCTTTACAGTTTCAGCAAAGGTTACCAGTGTTTCGGTAGCATCGGGGTTGCGGTTCAGTATTACATCTTCGCAAAGCTCGCGCAGCCTGGGCTCTATTTCGTCGTAAACCACCAACTGGCCGGCATTAACTATGCCCATATCCATACCTGCCTTAATGGCGTGGTAAAGGAAAACACTGTGCATAGCCTCGCGCATGGTTTCATTGCCCCTGAAAGAGAATGATATATTGCTTACGCCACCGCTTACTTTCGTTAGCGGCATTTTTTGTTTTATAATACGGGTTGCCTCAATAAAGTCAACACCATAGTTGTTATGCTCTTCTATGCCGGTAGCAATAGCAAATATGTTGGGGTCAAAAATGATGTCTTCAGGGTTGAAACCCACTTGTTCGGTGAGTATCTTGTACGCCCTTTCCGATATATCTACTTTTTTCTGTAGCGAATCGGCCTGCCCGGTTTCATCGAAAGCCATCACAATTACGGCAGCGCCGTAGCTGTGGCATATTTCAGCCTGCTCTATAAATTTCTCCTCGCCTTCTTTCAGCGAAATCGAATTCACGATGCACTTGCCTTGTATACATTTAAGCCCTGCTTCAATAATGGCGAACTTAGACGAGTCCAGCATTATAGGGATTTTGGCTATATCAGGCTCGGCTTGTAGCAGGTTGATATAGGTAGTCATGGCCATTACCCCATCCAGCAGGGCATCATCCATGTTTACGTCCAGTATCTGCGCACCGCTTTCTACCTGCTGGCGGGCAACAGATAGGGCTTCCTCATATTTATTTTCGCGTATAAGGCGGGCAAATTTTTTGGAGCCAGTAACATTGGTCCGCTCGCCCACGTTTACAAAATTCGTCTCAGGACGCACAACAAGCGGTTCCAGCCCGCTTAATCTCAAAAAAGGCTTTATTACAGACATCTATTTTTGTTGAAAACTGTGCAAAGGTATGTTATTGGCTA
>CANBTK010000478.1 GCA_947372365.1 Flavipsychrobacter stenotrophus
TGAATAGGGAAACCTGTATGCGCGCCTGCAGGTCGGGCAGTTCATTGATTACAAATATGCCCCTGTTGCTGCGAGGGATAATGCCGTAGTGCAATGCCCTTTCATCGGCAAAGCTGAAGCGCATATTGGCAGCCTTTATAGGGTCAATATCACCTATAAGGTCGGCAACCGAAACATCGGGTGTAGCCAGCTTTTCGCCATAGCGCTCACTGCGGTGCAACCATGAAATAGGGGTATCGTCGCCTTTTTCTTCCAGTAACTGCCGGGAAAACAGCGAAATAGGCGCAAAAGGGTCATCGTTAATTTCGCTTCCAGCTATAAAAGGTATCCATTCGTCCAGCAGGTGCACCATTTCGCGGGCCATCCTTGTTTTGGCCTGGCCCCTCAGGCCCAGGAACAAGATATTGTGGCGGCTCAGCAATGCCCTTTCCACATCGGGTATTACGGTATCTTCAAAGCCAAGGATACTCTGGAATGGGCTTTTTTTCTGGGTAATCAGTTTAGTAAGGTTGCCCCTTACTTCATTTTTTACTCCTTTGGGCTGGTAGCCTGATTTTTTCAGTTCGCCCAGTGTCTTTATTGCAGGTTGCGTCATTAGTAGTAGATAATATGGCTAAAGGTAAGCGTAAGCCGTGATTATAAACACAATGAGCGTATTGCAAAATTTTATGCGGGTATTACAACGTTATTGGGCGCTTCTCCATATCGGTGGGCTGCAACAAGCACCCATACAGTTTTTACCTAAAAACAACTTTCCTTATCCAGAATGCTTCCTAACAACAACAGTCCCTGCGAAATTATCGTGAATGAGCCTATCATACTCTGTGCTATAGAATAGGAGCGCTTTCCATCCAAATACCAACTTATAAAAATACCGGAGGTAAGCCTCAAACAAGGTCGGCATTTTACCTGTTTCATAATTTCGTACCCTGTTGCCTACAAACCATTGGCCGACAGTACAGCGGAAAACACAAAGCAAAGGTTCGTAAGATAGCCCTATTACTAGCAGTGCAGGTTTGACAGAAGGTATGTCCGGCGCGATTAAGTCAAAAAGGCTGAATAAAGAAAACAACAGTAAAAGCGTGATAACCCCATCAATAACCGAGGCTATAATACGCGCCGATAATTCGGGTGTAGGGGATCGGGCCTTCTTTTTGTGGGTACTGTTCATATTCTTGGATACAATGCAAATATAGAGTAGAACGTACTATTACAGTATGGCCAATGCATAGGATATGCTACATTAATGCCATCCCTGCCGGATTTTTATGCTAGCGCCTTGTTTTGGCCTGCGTATCCCTGCCCAAAAATTACTGTCAAAAATTAATTAGATACCTTTGCAAAAATTTGACGAATGCCGGCAACTTTTAATGAGCATGAGGTAAAAGCAGGGTTAAAGCAGAAGCGCAGGCTTTCGGGCTTCCTTGATGCCCTGGTGCAGCAGCACCTGGAGGGCATTAAGAAAACAAGGCTGAATTACATTTTCTGCACAGACAGCTACCTGCATACCATAAATATGCAGTACCTGAACCATGACACGCTGACAGATATTATCACGTTTGACCTGAGCGAAGAAAATGAGCTGATAGGCGAGGTATATGTGAGTACTGACAGGGTAAAGGAAAATGCGGCAAAATTTGGCGTTACCTATCAGGAGGAGCTGCACAGGGTAATATTTCACGGGGCACTGCACCTGTGCGGCTTTAAGGACAAAAGGCCGGCCGACCAATTAATTATGCGGGCGCAGGAGGACAAATGCCTGGAAGCCTACAAAAAAGAAACAGAGTAATGAAAATTGAAACTTTATACGAAGACGATAACCTTATTGTGGTGAATAAGCCCGCCGGGCTGCTGGTAGTGCCTGACAGGTTCAATAGTGAAATACCCAGCCTTAACCGGCTGATGGAAGCCAAGCTGAAACAGCACGTATGGGTGGTACACCGCCTGGACAGGGACACCAGCGGGGTTATATGCTTTGCCAAAAATGAAGAAACCCATAAGCACCTTTCTATGCTCTTTATGGAGCATGAGGTTAAAAAGTTTTATGCAGGGCTGGTTACTGGCATTGTTGTGCCTGAAGAAGGCCGTATAGAAAATATGATTGCGGAGCACCCCGGCATACCCGGCAAAATGATTGTAGCCCGCAAAGGCAAGTTGTCGGTTACCGATTACAGAGTGGTGGAGCAGTGGCCTTTATATGCCCTCATGCAGTTTCAGATTCATACAGGCCGTACGCACCAGATAAGGGTACACATGTCGTACATAGGCAACCCTATAGCCTGCGACGAACTGTATGGCGATGGCAAACCATTCTTTGTATCATCCATCAAGCGCAGGTACAACCAGTCAGAAAAAGAGGAGCAGGAACGCCCGCTGTTAAACCGCCTTGCGCTCCATTCTTACAAGCTGGAGTTTGAGCTGGCCGATGGCAAGCTGCTGAGCGTGGAAGCCCCATTGCCTAAAGACATTGCAGCAACCGTGAACCAGTTAAATAAATGGTGCAAACAAACGCCTTAATTGCAGCGCGGCATTGTTGATTTTTACTTTTACCTACTACTTTATACTCTTTACTTTTTTTGCCAGGATGCTGACAGTTTCGCTACACGGAATACAAATTATTGCACCTCACGGGCTATACCCTGAGGAACACGTATTGGGGAATACATTTGAAGTAGATGTGGACATAGAGCTGCTGGATGTGCAGCCATGGCCGTTTGCCGACTATACTTTAGTACGCGCCATAGTTGCCAACGTTTTTAACGAAGCCGGGCAGCTGCTGGAAACTTTTGTGTACAACATACACAACCAACTTAAAGCCGAGTTTCCCAAAGCCATAAAAATAAAAGTAGCCGTGCGCAAACTGAACCCGCCTATGCCGGGTTCCGTAAAGTATGCACAGGTTTGCTATGAAGCTTAGCACGGCGGTTAAAGCCTGAAACTGCGCTAAAAAAATGCCCTACTTTTTCCTTTTAGCCCGTTCATATTGTAGCGGCCATGGCATTTCATCATAGCCTAGTTCCCTTGCGGCCCTTAGCGGGAAATAAGGGTCGCGCAAAAGTTCCCGTGCCATAAAAATAAGGTCCGCCTGCCCGTTTTTTAGTATGGCTTCGGCTTGCTCAGGTGTGGTAATAATGCCAACAGCACCAGTCATTATCCCAGCAGTACGCACAGCCTCGGCAAACGGCACCTGATAGCCTGGCCTGGCGGGTATTTTGGCATAGCTGACTACCGCGCCTGACGAACAGTCAATGAGGTCAACACCGGCACTTTTTACTATGGCTGCCAGCCGAAT
>CANBTK010000479.1 GCA_947372365.1 Flavipsychrobacter stenotrophus
AAAGGCAGATGGTGCTAAGCAACTCATCTTAGACCTTAGGGATAACCCTGGAGGTTACATAACCCAGGCTACGGCGATAGCCGATGAACTGATTGATGATAATAAGCTCATCGTTTACACCCAGGGCTCCCATTCATCAAAAACCGAATACAAAGCAGAAAAAGCGGGCCTGTTTGAAAAAGGCAAAATAATTGTGCTGATTGACGAATCATCAGCTTCGGCGAGCGAAATACTTGCTGGCGCTATACAGGACTGGGATAGGGGGGTGATTATGGGTAAGCGCTCTTTTGGCAAAGGCCTGGTACAGGAACCATATGAAATGACTGATGGCTCCGAAATACGCCTTACTATAGCTAAATATTATACGCCATCGGGCAGGTGCATACAGCGTTCCTTTGCCAATGGCAAAGATGCTTATGTAGCCGATTTTGAAAAGCGCTTTAATCACGACGAGCTTACAAAAGATGAATATGTTGCTTTAGATACTACCCGCTATTATACTAACAACCATAGGGTTGTATATGGTGGTGGAGGCATTAAGCCAGATTTTTATATTCCTTACGATTCATCGGTAAGGTTATCAACAACCTTGGTAAATATCCTTTATAGCGCCGACCTTAAAACGGCCATGTGGGACTACATACTGCACAATAAGCAGAAACTTAAGTACAAAACAATAGCTGCCTTTGACGAATCTTTTAACGGGGAAGACGATATTATTAAGGACTACCTGGCGCAGTTAGGGCCTCAAGACCGCAAGCGCGTATGGAAAGAAATCAGCCAGCCTAAGATATACGGGCACTTCAGCATGTACCTTAAAGCCCAGGTAGCCCGTTTCCTGTTCCACGAAAACGGCTACTATGCCATTACCATTAAAAAAGACAATGTGGTTAACAAGGCGCTCGATGTATTGGGAAGCGCTGAATACTCACAGCTCATAAGCGGGAAGTAAGCCAACCCATTTAATATTCCCTACTTCAGTGGCATCGGCGCAGAAAGTTTGATGCCCGTTAGTGAGCAGCCAGTACGGGCACTGTATCGTTTGCTGGTAACTGAGCAACTGGTGCAGGGTTTTCTCGGTAATAATTACTTCAGGTGCTTTGCATTCAACAAGCATCCAAGGCTTATGGTTCCGGTTATATACGACAATATCAAACCGTTTATTCAATGTGCCAACCAGCACAGCCCTTTCTACTGCAATAAGCGAAGCAGGGTAGTGCAGCGTACCAACCATATAGGAGAGCATATATTGCCTCACATGCTCTTCAGGCGTAAGTATAACCCACTTCCGGCGCACAGCATCCCATACGCTGGTTTTGCCATCTTCCTGCTTTAGTTTGAGTTGTATATTGCTGTAGTCAAGGGCAATCATGTTGTGGTGCGTTTAAAGGCAAGCAGCGGCCAATACAGGGTATAATACCAAATCGACTTTAAAATGTATTAAAAAAATAAACGGGCTTACGTTACATGCCACTTTGAGGGCAATGTCATTTAGTTAAGCGTATTCTTGCATTTTTGGTTGCGCCTTTGAAACTTTGAATAAGCTCTGGGCTGCGTCTTTGCGCCTTTGCGTGAAACAGTTTTTTTCCTTAACTAAACGAAATTGCTTTTTAATGGCGTGGCTATTACAGTTCAATTTATATGCCTAGTGTTGGGTCAAGCTGAAATTGTCTGTTAAATGAATACGTTTTGCACTTTTGACTTTTTCCTTTTGACTTGGCACTAGTTGGTATAACATCACGGCAAACAAAAATATCTATACATTGTTCCTTCTTTACAAAGCCTCAATACCTATTTATAAGCCGTATACAGCGATGTTACGCCAAAAGTAAGCGGCCTGGCTTTTGGGGTTTTGAAGCCGCAACGGCTAAGGATATTGCAAAAATCGCTGCCCTGCGGGAACGCCATAACCGACTCTGGCAGGTAGGTATATGCGCGGCTGTGCTTGCTTACCAGCTTGCCCATAAGCGGCAATATAAACTTAAAATAAAAACCAAACAATTGCTTTATCGGGAAGGCAGTAGGGTGGCTGAATTCCAGTATCACAACCTTGCCGCCCGGGCGCAAAACACGGTACATTTCAGTAAGGCCAGCTTCAAGGTGCTCAAAATTACGCACCCCGTAGGCGCACATTACTACATCAAATTCGCCAGTAGTAAATTTAATAGATTCGCTGTCGCCTGTATGCAGGGTTATTTTACTGGCCAGGTTGTTGTCCTGTATTTTTTTGCGGCCTACTTCCAGCATCTGGTCGGCAATATCAATGCCGGTTATGTGCTGTGGGTTGAGCTTTGCCGCAGCAATAGCCAGGTCGGCAGTGCCAGTGGCCACATCCAGTATTTTATTGGGTTTTACCGTGCCAGCCTCGGCAATCGCCTTTTTGCGCCAGCCTTTATCTATCCCTAGTGACAGGAAATGGTTCAGGAAATCGTACCGGCCGGCAATATTATTAAACATTTCGGCTACCTGCGCTTTCTTATTTAAATTTGAAGCCGCATCTGGTAGTATCTTTGCAGCCGGATTAGTGTCATTGATTGATTGCATTAGTGCAAAAGTACAACCAAAACAACATGGAAATAACTTCGTCGAAGTACATTATTAGTAATATTGACCCAAAAGCGTGCCCAAAGCCCGATAAACCTGAATATGCCTTCATTGGGAGGAGCAATGTGGGCAAGTCGTCGCTGATAAATATGATTACCCGCAACGAAAAACTGGCGAAAACATCGCGCACGCCGGGCAAAACACAGCTTATTAACCACTTCCTGATCAACAATTCGTTCTACATTGTTGACTTGCCGGGCTACGGCTTTGCCAAGCGCTCCATGGTGCAGCGCAAGGAATGGGAGAAAATGATAGAAGAGTACCTGAAGGAGCGCCTGAACCTCGTAACTGTATTTGTGCTCATTGACAGCCGCCACGAGCCACAGAACATTGACCTTGCCTTCCTGCGCAAGCTAGGGGAGTGGGGCGTACCTTTTAATGTGGTTTTCACCAAAGCCGATAAAAGCACCCAGAGTGTTGCCGCTAAAAATGCCAAATGGTTTATTGAGGCAATGAAAAAAGAATGGGAATTTATACCCCGCTCTTTCCTTACCAGCGCCGTAAAGTTTTTGGGCCGCAAGGATATACTAACGTTTATGGGCGAAATGAATGCTGAGTGGGTAGAAGTAAAAGAGGTGAAGGAGTAGGAATGTTTTTTTTGCTAACTTTAACTATGCTTACAAAGAAAGAATTGCTGGAGTCACTAAGTACTTTGCCAACGGAATTTGAGGCAGAGGAC
>CANBTK010000480.1 GCA_947372365.1 Flavipsychrobacter stenotrophus
TGGCTTGCTGCAACTCAGGTATCTGTTTCATTGCTTCCGGCAGGCGGTAGAAAGGTATTTTGGAGTTAAGGTGGTGAATGTGGTGGAAGCCGATATTAGCTGTAACCCATTGCATGAAAGGGTTCATAGCCATGTAGCTGGATGACTCCAACGCTGCATTCACATAGTTCCACTCAACATTGCTCCTGAAAATAACGCCGGGGAAATTGTGCTGTGCGTAAAACAGGTATGACCCGAGCATATGCGACAGGAAGAATGGCAGGAAAAAAGTAAGGAAATAAGTAAGCCAGCCAAAATGAACAAACAGGAAGATTGCCACGCTGATGTGAACGATTACCACAACCAGTGAATCCCAGTGCTTGCGCTGGTTACTCAGGAACGACTGGATGCACATACCGTACAGGAATGTAGTAAAATAAGCAAAAAACATATTTAACGGGTGCCTTACAGCCAGGTATTCAAATTTTTCGCCTTTGGATGCCTCCATGAATTTCTGGCGGGTCATTATAGGGAAAGACCCGATGCTGGCGCTGTATAGCTTCGCATTGTTATTATGGTGATGGTCATGCGACCTTTTCCAAATGCTGGGTGGGGTTATCATATACACTCCAAATGCCGTAAATATGATATTAGCAAGCCATGAATTGCGGAGTATAGTATGGTGCTGGTAGTCGTGGAAAATAATAAAAAAACGGGAAAGCAACAATGCAGTAGCCACGCTACACGCTATCCTTCCGTATATAGCGGGCAACCCGCCTATAACAGGGAAGTAGATAGTACCGTATATGGACGAGATGAGCAGCGCAAAAGTGGTTAGGGTATGATACCAGCTTTTCCAACGAATCTCCTTAGCGAACACCTTAGTTGCCAAAATCAGTTCTTTGCCTGTTAGCATCTTACAAATTTAGCGGCCTTTGTTAATTGAATATACAATAAAGTAATGATTTAATAACTCAAGTTAATATGGCAAAGATAAACCTTCCGCTCTATCCTTCAACTATCAGGAAACATAATAATTAATTGTTTCTGTAACTGTTGGTTATATATCAACGGTAGTGCCGGGTTATGGGCATTTAAAAAGGCTGCCCATAAGGAATGAGGCAGCCTTTTTAACAAAGTATAGCTACAGTTACAGCAATGTTGCTTTTACTGTTTTTTCGCAATTATATAGTTTAGATACCAGGCAGGCTTCCTTAGCGGCAGCAGCCATTTCGGCAAACTTCTCAGCGGTAATGCCTGGCACAGTGCCTTTAACATCCAGCTCGCTTAAAGTAATAACGCCATTGTCAAGGGTAATATCGCACCTTGTTTCAATTTCTGTTGGCGTTATGCCTTCTGCGTTCAGCATGAAAGTCAGCTTCATAGTGAAGCAGCCAGCATGTGCAGCAGCTATAAGCTCTTCGGGGTTAGTGCCAACACCATCGGCAAAACGGCTGTTATAAGAGTATTGTGTTTTATTAAGTACGGTGCTCTGTGTAGTAAGGGTGCCATTGCCTTCTTTACCAGTACCCATCCAAACGGCGGTTGCATTGCGTTTCATAGATTATATTTTTATTTGGCGCAAAGATAATGTCCCGCACTTATACCCGGTATTAATTCTGTAATAGGGTTATTGATTTTGTTTATTACGGCAGCGGGGGGCTTTAATGGTGTTTTTTGGCATACCATTCTATCGCTTTTGTGTTGCTTTGGGGTACGCCCTTGCCATCCTCATACAGTTTGCCTATCCCGTCCATAGCCCTTTCATTGCCATTTTCAGCTGCTTTAAGGTACCATTCCATTGCTTTTTTGTAGTCCTGCGGTGTGCCAATACCCTTGTCGTAGCACATAGCCAGGTAAAACATAGAGTTAGCATAGTTTACGGTGGCAGCTTTTAAGAACCAGCTGAAGGCTTTTGCAGAGTCCTGCTTCACACCCTCGCCTGACAGGTAGGACAGCCCTATGTTATTCATCGCCAGGCCATTGCCCTTTGCGGCGGCTTTCAGGTGCCAGTCCATCGCTTTTTTATAGTCTTGCGGCAGCCCCCTGCCGTAGTAGTAAACTATAGCTATGTGGGTCATACCATCAATATAACCGGCCTGGGCCGACTTCAGGAACCATTTTGCTGCAACGGCATTATCGCGGGGGCCGGGGAAGTCCCCTTTTTCGTAATACCTGATACCCATGCGGTACATGGCGTAAACATTGCCGGCATCGGCTGCCTTTTCCATCCAGTACAGGGCTTTTGAGGTGTCTTGCTGGGTACAATCGCCGCTCATGTAGGCGTTTGATATAGCCAGCATAGCGAAGTTATTGCCCTTGGCGGCGGCATCAGCAAATGCATTGAAGGTTTTGGCGGTATCTATTCTCTGAAAATTTTTGAGCAGGTCAGATTCTTGCATAGAATGCGCCATGTGGGCCAGCATATTGAACAGGATATAGCCCCCTTCTACCGAACTGCCTTCTGTCAATACACGCTCCTTGCCCTGTTCGGCAGTTTTAAAATACCATTCCAATGCTTTGTTGTAGCCGGGCGCCTTCCCAATGCCAGCTTCATACATGAAGCCAATATTAAAGTAGCCGAAAGTATTGCCCTTTTCGGCAGCCATAGTAAACAACTTTTCAGCTTTTGTATAGTCAGCCGTTACACAATCTCCAGATAGGTAGAGCCGCCCCAGGTTTACCATGCAGCTGCTATCGCCCTTTTCAATAGCCATGTTGTAGTACTTTAAAGCCTGGTTGCAATCTTTGGGTACCGCCACTTCGCCAGCGGCATACATGTCGGCAAGGTATCCCATAGCAGCTATGCTGCCGTTTTCGGCACGCTTTTTATAGTCGGCTATTTCCTCGGGGGAGGTATACTGGGCTAATGAAGCAATACAGTATGCTAAAAAGCCCAGTGTAAAAATAAATTTCTTCATAAAAAGGTGTGTTGCAAGGGCAATATTAGCCTATATCATTTTTATAAAATTAGAATTCCTTTTTTTAATCTGCGAAAGCCTGAGTTCTCTGCCGCTTTTGCTGTAAAGTATGAGCTTCGCTACAGAAAAGCCATCTGGCACGCTTTTTCAAATTTGCTGTCGTGGCGTTAGCTAAATCGGTCAAGCCAGCCGGCCAACCTGGGCTTTTTAAGTGGCATTAACGGGCAATTAGGGAGCGTATTTCTACGCATTTTTTGCATTTTCCGAGCTAAGCGCCAAAATAAAGGTTGACAATTGCAATATTGTTTTTATCTTGTTACTGAAAAAAGATAAATAATACGAACTTCTGTTACTTGCTGGTAAAAATATTGTG
>CANBTK010000481.1 GCA_947372365.1 Flavipsychrobacter stenotrophus
GTTTATTTCTAATTCTCTTCCTGATTGTCCATTGCTACGTTAATGCCCAGATATTCTATATGGATGGTGGCACACGTTTTAACGAAGCGGCACACTTCATGGGCACAAATGCGTTAATCCGCACTGTGGAATTAGGGCTGTTCGGGTTCCTTTTCCTGCACATCATTCAGGGCCTAATGCTTTATGCCGCCAACAGGGGCAAAAGGAAAAGCCGCTATGCCGTAAGCGCGGGCAATGCTACCAGCAAATGGTACAGCCGCAGCATGGCTTTGCTGGGCACGTTAATATTATTGTTCCTGGTAATGCACCTTTCTAAATTCTGGGCGCCTAACCGCTACTCACAATTGACTACAGGGCAGGAAAGGCCTTTGTACGAAATGATGAGGGACGAATTCCAAACTGCATGGGTAGTAGGTGTTTACATATTAGGCTGTATTTCCCTTGCATGGCACCTGGTTCATGGCTTTTATAGCGCATTCCAGACACTGGGCATGGGCACTTACAAATACAAAGCCCTGATAAAAAGCATAGGCGTAGCGTTTTCAATCATCGTTCCTTTGATTTTCGCTTTGATGCCAATTGCTTTCTTCATGCAGTGGGTGAAGTAATACCTTCTGACAATCAAATACCCTATTAACGACTTTCTACTTTCTACTAACGACTTTCTACTAATAAAATATGGCACTTAATTCTAAGATACCTGCTGGTCCGATAGATAAAAAATGGACAACCTATAAGTCAACTTGTAAGCTGGTGAACCCGGCTAATAAGCGTTCGCTGGAAATCATTGTTGTGGGTACCGGCCTGGCCGGAGCTTCTGCTGCGGCTTCCCTTGGCGAAATGGGTTACAAGGTTAAAGCGTTCTGCTTTCAGGATAGCCCACGCCGTGCTCACTCTATAGCTGCACAAGGTGGTATCAATGCCGCAAAAAACTACCAGAATGATGGTGATAGTACTTATCGCCTGTTTTACGATACCATTAAAGGTGGTGACTACCGTGCCCGTGAAGGCAATGTGCACCGCCTTGCCGAAGTAAGTGCTAATATTATAGACCAGTGCGTAGCAGCAGGCGTACCTTTCGCCCGTGAATATGGTGGCTTACTGAGCAACCGCTCTTTCGGTGGTACACAGGTACAGCGTACTTTCTATGCTGCAGGCCAAACAGGGCAGCAGTTATTGATAGGTGCCTACCAGGGCCTAGAGCGCCAGGTAGCACTCGGTACTGTAGAAATGCACTCCCGCCACGAAATGCTGGAAGTAGTAATGATAGACGGTAAAGCCCGTGGTATCATTGCCCGTAACCTGGTTACAGGCGAACTGGAGCGCCACTTCGGCCATGCTGTATTATTATGTACTGGCGGTTATGGCAACGTATTCTATCTTTCAACAAACGCTATGGGCAGTAACGTAACTGCCGCATGGAAGGCCCATAAACAAGGTGCTTACTTTGGTAACCCTTGCTTCACACAAATTCACCCTACATGTATCCCAGTTAGTGGCGACCACCAGTCAAAACTGACTTTGATGTCAGAATCGCTGCGTAATGATGGCCGTATCTGGGTACCAAAGGCAAAGGGCGACAACCGCAAACCAACTGATATACCTGAAGAAGAGCGCGACTACTACCTGGAAAGGCGCTACCCTGCATTCGGTAACCTTGTTCCGCGTGACGTGGCCAGCCGTGGCGCTAAAGAGCGTTGCGATGCCGGTTATGGCGTAGGCAGTTCTAAAATGGCTGTTTACCTCGATTTCCAGGCTGCGATAGAGCGCTATGGTAAAATTGAAGCCAACAAACAAGGCCAACACAACGCAACAAAAGCTGAGATCATAGTTTTAGGTAAGGATGTCGTAAAATCGAAATACGGCAACCTGTTTGAAATGTATGAGAAGATAACAGGCGAAAACCCTTACGAATTACCAATGCGCATTTACCCTGCCGTACACTATACGATGGGTGGCTTGTGGGTTGATTATGAGTTAATGACTACCGTACCTGGGCTATACGCTTTAGGCGAAGCTAACTTCAGCGACCATGGTGCTAACCGCCTAGGTGCATCTGCATTGATGCAAGGCCTTGCCGATGGTTACTTCGTTGTCCCTTACACTTTAGGTAACAACCTCGCTGACGATATCCGTACAAAAGCAATACCAACAGACCACCCTGCCTTCGCTGCTGCTGAAAAAGAAGTAAGCGACCGCATTAATAAACTGATGGGTATTAAGGGTACGAAGAGCGTGGAAAGTTTCCACAAACGCTTAGGCAAGATTATGTGGGACAAGTGCGGCATGGGCCGTAATGAAAAAGGGCTGAAAGAAGCTATTCAGGAAATAAAAGCACTGAAGAAAGAGTTCTGGAGTGATGTTCGTGTACCTGGTGACATTAAAGAATACAACCCGGAATTAGATAAGGCTGGCCGTGTGGCTGACTTTATTGAGCTTGGCGAACTGATGTGCATAGATGCGCTTAACCGTAACGAAAGCTGCGGTGGCCATTTCCGCGAGGAGTACCAGACTGAGGACGGAGAAGCATTACGTGATGATGAAAAGTACATGTACGTTGCTGCATGGGAATACAAAGGTGACGGCAATTTTGAAATGCACAAAGAAGACCTGATCTATGATGTTGTTCATCCTAGCCAGCGTTCTTATAAGTAATTTCAATTCGGCAATTTGACAATTGAGTAATGCAGTAATATTGAAATTTGAGAATGGATAGGGAGAATGTAATATTGACAAAGACCATCAATTTTTCTCTGGAAATTATCAAATATGTTGAACAGCTTGAAGAAAAAAAGAAGTTTGTAATTGCAAACCAGTTACTAAAATCAGGAACATCAATAGGCGCCAATGTGCATGAAGCACAAAATGCTGAGAGCAAAAATGATTTTATACACAAGTTTAAGATTGCAGCTAAAGAAATTGAAGAAACTAAATATTGGCTGGTACTTTGTAAGAATTCAAACAGTTACCCTGATTGCATTTTGTTGGAGCAGCAGCTTTTAGAAATAGATAAAATAGTAACAAAAATAATCTCGACTAGTAAAACGCAAGGTAAGTAATTAGATAATTTACTAATAACCTCATTGCCGAATTGTCGAATTTACTAATTGTCAAATTGAAATTATGCAACATTACCACATGAACCTCACTTTAAAAGTGTGGAAACAGAAAAACAACAAGGCTCAGGGCGCTTTTGAAACTTTCCAGGTTAAGGATATTTCTTCGGAAATGTCGTTTTTGGAGATGTTTGATGTATTGAATGAGCAGTTGGT
>CANBTK010000482.1 GCA_947372365.1 Flavipsychrobacter stenotrophus
ACTTCTGCTCAGGGTTTTTATTTGGGCGGCAAGCGCCCTTGCTTTAGCCGCGTTCCCTGTTAAGTCAGTTAATTTGCTTATAACTTTTTCATAAGCCATAGAAGCATCTGCGCTTTCAACCAGGATTTCCTTTGCTGTATTTAAGGTAAACGCAATGCCAGTTGCCGCCATACTTGCTTTAGCCCCGCCTCCCAAATACTTACTGAGCGCATCAGTTTTGCCAATAACCTTTTTGCCCTTCAACATTTCGGTAAATCCACTTTCTTTTTTTTCACTGGCAGGGCTGCTAATTGGGCTGCTTGGGGCTGCATTAATATTTGCGCCTACCGAAACCCTATTCAGTTTCAGGATTCCATTTTCTAATCCCTGTAGTTCTATCCGCGCTTTCTGTATCTCCGATGCGTTAATGCTTATTGTACGTGGGCGCATTAAGCCATCAAGCTCTAGGTTCAGTTTAGCTACATTATCCGTAAGGGCTGTAAATTGGTGCGATGTGGCTGCTATGTTCATGTTTATGGCATTCATAGCATTTTGTACTGTAGCACTTACTTCTTCTATCCCTTTTTGGCGGAAGCTCATAACAGTATCCTCGTTCTCAAACATCAGGCAGGCTTTTTTATCTTAAAGTAATTAGCATAATTGCAAGGCGGCTGCAGGCAGGCAAATAAGTATAGCAAAGTACCTGCCTGCAGTATTCCTTAGTGGTTGTTCACCTTTGCCTCCTCATTCCTTATATAGTTGAGGTGTGCAAGCTTTAGTGCAAATTCCTCATCAGTAAGGCAACGGTGGTCCAGTCCGGGTAAATAGTATTCAAGTAATGTTTCAAGGTATCCAAGGGAGTCATGCGCCGGTCCGCCATGTGCCCCCTCTATAAGTTTACCAGGCTGGCTTTCTTGCCGTCAAGTTTTATTTTAATCTCATTGCACAAGCCTATAAACATCTGGTCGTCATTGAGTACCTCCTCGCTGCCGCCAATAAACGTAATGCCGGCAAGCATCTCAAAAACACCCAGAGCATTTTCCTTGTCAGCCTTGCTTAGTGCGCAATTAACCTCCTGCCTGTTGGGGTTTTTAAAATAGGCAACCTGGCCGTCAATGCTCACGGCATAAATGCCATACTTATGCTTAGCTTTCCATTCCTTAATCTGTTCATCCGAAACTTGTCCGGTCAGTTCATTATTTCCACTCATAAAAAATATTTTAAACGTCAAAAAATAAAATCCTCATCATCGTAGGGGCTGGCCTTGCGCCCGCCCTAATTAAGCAACCCAACAGCCACACCTCCCCCTCTATTGGAGGGGGGCAGCTACAACCACCCCGGCCCTCCCCATGGGGGAGGGCCGGGGTGGGGCTACACCCCCACCAGCTTCAAAAACACAATAGGCAGCGTGATGTCCATGCTCTTAGCGCCCTGGTCCCATCCCTTCTCAAAATTGGTTATTTCCACTCCCTTCAGCGTATCCGTTTGCAATAAGCGGGTGCCCTGTGGCTTATAAGTAACAATAATGTCAAACTGCATATCCAGTATGTCCTCGCCACCGGCGGCTATCGCTGCCCGGTTCATATCATCCAGTGCGCCCTTCAGCACCTTAATCTGCCCGTCATTTGTGCGGTTGCCGCTCTGTATGCTTATAGGCTCATCACCTGCGCCATGCAGCAATTGTTTTTCTTTCGAAGCCTTATATTTCAAGCCCCTTATTTTAGTGAGCGGAGCCCCTGCAAACATTACAGTCATGTCAGCCCATTCACAATCCTTACTATCAAAAAATGCTATACCAGCCATGTCTTTAATTATTAATGGTTAATGATAAATTCCAATCGTAGGGGCTGGTCTTGCGCCTGCCCTAATTAAGCAACCTCAAATGCCGTTGCTCCCCTTCACGTTAATTAAGCTATCAAGCCGTTCTTGCCAACCACACCTCCTGTCATTGCGAGCGCCAGCGAAGCAACCTATTGGATGGGGTCGGGCGAGGCTGCCTGCCCGTTCGGGTTTACATAACAACCCCGAATTTCGTTGCTCCCCTTCAGGGGTAATCAAGCCGTTCTTGCCAACCACACCTCCCCCTCTATGGGAGGGGGCTGGGGGAGGCCTCCTACCCGTTCGGGTTCACAAACTGCAGCGTTATATTAATCACAGTAGCATAACCCACTGGCACAATGCCAATCACAACAGCAAGCGTATTAGTACTAAGGATATTCTGTTGCGGGTTAATATAGCAGGACACGGAGCTGATTTCATTATTCGCAGTCATAGTAACATTCACCTGGTTTTCCATTTGCGTAGACAGCCATTTGCAGAACCCTGCATCAAGTGTGCCATCGGTGTTTATCGGTATTTCATCGTCCACTTCCTGCACAAAAGTCTGGTAAGTAAGTATCTGCACTTTATCTATTACACGCCCGCGGGCCAGCAGCCTGTAGTCATTCGCGTAGTCACTTAAGGTTTCATCCCCGCTTATGTAGTAGCCGCTTCTTTGTGGGTACGTTTTCCATGTCATGTATCCCTGTATAGATATTGTCCCGGCATCATTGCCCGAGCTTTCCAATACAGTCGTGCCCAGGTATGCCGTATTATTGGTCATACTCCCCGTCCTTACGCGGCTTATTTTCCTTTGTACAGGCAGCGTACTCAGCCTGCCAAGTATAAGCCCGAGGCAAGAGCTGTTGCCCGAAACCGTGTCGCCAATAAATATAGCCGTACGGTGGTTAGATGCACCTGGCGTTACTGGTGGTAGGCTACCCGGTGTACCCGTATAGCTAGTGCCCCCTAAAATGCACCTGAAAGGCTTCTGGGCATTAGCATACGCGGTAGCAGTCACAGCCATATTGCTTGCAGCAGTGAGTACATCCTCATTAAGCCTGTGGGTGGTAATAAGGCCTACGCCACTGGGGTACACAAGGGTGTCATTAGTCATCAGGCCAAGCAGTTTTATAGTGCCACCAGAATAGTCCAGTAATTTCACAGCACCATTAGCATTAGTTTGGTCAGCCATTTGGTTCACCTTCATCGTGCTGGCTACAAGCATCAGGTAAAGCCTCGCACCGTTGCCGGCCTCCTGGTAAAATTCTTTCACATGCCTGTATGCAAATGGGTTCCCCGTTGCCGAAATGCCTTGCGTAGCTAGTGTTAAGTTAAGTATATTATGACGTATAAAAATTGTACCTTTGCCAAAAACCTATGGTACGTTATACAGTCAAACTAACGCAAGGAGAGGTGTCGGAATTGCAAGACATAATAAACAAAGGCTCTCACACTTCTCAAACATTCCG